>JAAZGQ010000345.1 GCA_012511135.1 Bacteroidales bacterium
CCTGCTTTTTCGCCGTCAATGTAGATGGCTACTCCCTCGCCGGCCGTAATGCTCAAATTGGCAAAGGTGGCCAACATATCAATGTTTACAGGAATACGGGTATCATCCGTAATAGTAATTTTCTGTTCGACGGGTCGAAAATCCCGTTTGCTCACCCTGAGGGTATGTTCTCCGCTGACCAGGCGTTTATCGCTTTCGAGCGGAGTCACTCCCAGCAGTTCGTTGTCAACATAAACCTCAGCCCCGCTCTCGGGTACAGAGAATACAGAAACATAGCCAAAGGCCGGTTTAAGGGTAATGGGCAAAGAGGTCCGTTCCGAGATTTCGAGCGTGCCTTCCTGAGAATGATACATGGGAGCCTCCACCCTGTAGGCATGCCGCATACCCATGGGCAAACGTTTGGAAGCCTCACCGGTGCCCGAAAATTCTCCGTTGATGTAGATTTCGGCATTGGAGGGGCTGGCGGTAATCACTAAATACTGATACTTATCTTCATCGCCGGTCGATGCCTTGGCGTCGCGGGCCAGTATTGATTCATACACTTTACGATCGCCCGTGATGGTCGCTTCGTACACCTTGCCACTGAGCAAAGTGACCCCCATAGCCGTGAAGTCGAATTTGCAGTTGCCGTAATCAGGGTGTTTCAACACCATATAAGAGGCACCGGGAGACAGGAAAATCCAAATCTCGTTGACGTGGTCTGTCTCAATTTTCGTAATGAAAGTTGCTCTGTCGGTTTCGCGGTAACTTGGTTTGATAAACACCTTGCGATCGGCTTCGGTCATATTCTCGGTATAGATTTTGATCAAAGAGCAGAGTTTTCCGTTGTCGTCGGTAATTTTGACCCTCTCTTTGGGCGAATTTCGATTGATGAGGATTTCTGTATCGTTTGGACGAAGACGGAAAGATCCTTCCCTGAGCGTCAACTGTGCAGATAAAGAAAATACCCCTGCCAAAGCGCTAGCCAACATTAACAAAAAGAATCTCACTTTCTTCATTATAGTTTTGTCTAATCCATATAACAAACCTGTAGGACAAATTTACTCGTGCAGGGATTCTTTATTGAAGGCTGCTCAAAAAACGTGCGGCCGAAAACTCTTCGTCTTTTTGTTCCTGCCATACACGGATGTGGATAATAGGCAGTTCGCCCCGCAAATCGACCAGAAGGGTTAAATAGCCCGTGTCGCCGTAGTTGTTGGAATAGTAATCCTGTTTTATCTGGATAGCATAGATTTCCTGACCACGGGCATCTTTGAGTACGTCGTTGTCTTCGAAACGCAAGTTAATATACTCCTTTCCGGCAAAACTGATGCGAAGCTTGTCAATGTATTCCTTTTTGGTGTAGGTGGTATACCGCACGTTGCGGCTATCAAAGCTAATGCGGTCTTCGGTTTTTAATTCGGCTTTTTTCAACACCGTACCGGTAATGATCCAGGCATCTTCCGAAAAGATGCTTTCGATGTAATCGAGGCGCTTCAGTGCATAGGCTGTTTGGTAATCCTCTAAGAAGCGAATCAGGCTGATGCGCGAATCTTCTTCCCAGGATTTCATTTTCAGGATGTCGTTTTCGGCTATTTTGTTGAGCGTGAAAGCCAGAGAGTTTATTTTGTTTTCGGTTGTAAAACGAAAAGTGACATCTTCCACCAAAGTTTTGTTGTTCCTAAATTTGAACTGCATAGGAATACTTTTGCACAAATAGCCGTCTTCTACCTGGATAAACCTGTATTTGGGCGGTGCAATAATGTTGGCGTTGCCGTAAGCAATCAATTGTTCGAACATACTGTAGCCCTCTTCGGTAAACAGGCTCCTGACCGCTTCGTAGTTTTTGTCGCGAATGGCTTGTTCCACCTGCTGCATACATCCGGTCAGGAGGCTTTCCTGCGTGGGCGGAGCCGAAACTGCTTCCTGCACCCTGAGGATTTCCTCTTGCTGCGCAGTTTCCACAACAGAGGCCACATTCCCGGTGCTTACCATTTCTACGGCTTGATCTGTTTGCCGGGCTTTCTGAGCTTCTTTTTGCAGTTTTTTTATCTTAGTATCCAGCACCACTGTTTTAGTTGCCGTCGGAAAATGTTGCGGCTTAATATGGTTCAACACGGCACGCAATTCCCTGTCCAGGTTTTCGGCCTGCGAACGGAAATTGTATTCGCAGCGAAAACGGAAGTCTTGCGGGTATTCATAGAAATCGGCAACACCTCTGCCGTCTTTGGCACTTATGGGGCCGATGTAAGTCTGGCCGTTGTGGTAATAATAGTCCAGATTGGATACGGGGTAATCCCGATAGGAAATGTTCAGTAGTAAGGTATAAGGACATTCGGCATCTTTGTGCTCTTCGGCATCAACTACTTTGACAGTTATTCCACCCAGTATTTCATTGATTTTACTGTCCAGCCAGGGCTTGGCGGACATGCGGATGCCATCGGGCAAATCGAAAACAATGGAAGCATCCCGGGGATGCGAAAGTAAGAGCGTCAGGGCCCAACTGTAATAACGCAAAGCATCGGCTATCTGCATGCGGGCTTCCTGGGCCATGCCCATTTTAGCGTAGTTCTTTATTTTGTCTTCCCTGTCTTTGAATAGTTGATCTACTTCGTCTGCCCGCATGTAACGCAGCACCTGAGCCTCGGGTTCCTCACTGATTTCTATTCGTTTCACGTTGGATAAGTTGGTCATGGAATAAGTCTGAATTTGCGAATTAACGCGATCAGTTTTGGAAAAATTGTCCGTACTCTGTTCCACCGAAGTTTGAACATCCAACTGACTCGACACGCAGACCGTGATTTGTGAGGACAAAGCTGCAAGAGCCTGTCTGTCTGCCTCTTCCATGCTTTCCCCTACCCCCACAGCCGACAGGTACTCCGGATTGTTTCTGATAGCAGTTACTTGTTCTTCTATCAGCTTTTTCTCTCTTTGACGTTGGGCTTGCAGAACAAAAGGCAAACACAACAAAACACACAAGAAGAGTGTACATTTTTTTACTTCCATGGTATAATCAATATATTGCACAATGTTGCACGAAAATCGTACCTACAAAGGCTGTTCTACTAACAAATGTCATTCTACTAACAAATGCAAATATATAAGTTAATTTTAAATAAGAAGAAAATTTATTTAAAATACCCTGTTCTGTTTAAAAATTCTTTTTTGTTGTTTTCTTTTCGTATGGTTAAGGTGCCTGTGGTTTCGGGACCGTTTGTCAGGCTCTTTTCGTTTACCTGCATTCTTTCGCGGGGGCCTCTGTCTTTGTTCAGATTCCACATATATTCTCCCTGTGCGTCTATGTACAGGCGCTTCATAACCAGTGTCAGCTCATTTCCTTTTATCTGGCCCACCAAATAATCCTGCGTATTAACAATCTCTCTGCCCCAGGACGAACCATGGATGATTTGCCAGATACCATCGGATTCCAACACGGTAACATCGTGAAATTCTCCCCCCAGATAGGCATCCACCTTGTGTTTTTTCATTAGCTGATAAAATTCACTTTCTTTACCTTCCTCCAACATCAACGCACTGGAGGAACGTCTGTCTAAATTGCCCCATAAACCTACGTGGCCCTGGACGATCCTGAATTTTGCATCGCGGTTCTCTTCCAGCACTTTTTGGAACCATTCCAGCTGTTCCCCACAAACACATATACGCATGGAATCTTCTATCACTTCGAATGTTTCTACGGTAATCACCAACAAATCCCCTTCGCGTACATAATAGGCCAGGCCTTTCTTGTTTTCGGGGCCATTCTGCGGCATTTGCAAATGTTCGGCATACACTTTCTCGAAAGAGGGTATCAGTTTGATTTTATGCTCAGGCCAGGGATCGTCTCCAAGATCGTGATCGCCAGGGGCGGTATAAAATTTCAAACCCTGTTCGTTCATACGTCTGACCCAGGCTGAATAATAG
>JAAZGQ010000346.1 GCA_012511135.1 Bacteroidales bacterium
AAAAAAACACCTTGGTTTGCATCCGTTACATTGAACGTTCCATGGAAGGCGACACCAGCTACACCAACATGCATTACGCCACCGATCCCATAGAGATTTATTTCAATACGGTTTCCACCGGCACCACCTCCAGCACTTATTTCTGGGGCGATTGCAAAGCCTGGCACGAACCTTTGAATTATGTCGGCGATCTGGGCCATGTAATGATAATAGCCCCGGCCAGTATTGGTATGCCTTATTATTCGGCCGGAAATAATATGATGGCAAGGTATTACGAACTCAGGTATACCTTTTGGAAGTAAGACTTTTTTTTATGAATCAATTAATTAAATCTATTTCGGGCATCAGGGGAGTAATAGGCGGAGAGCCGGACAACAGCCTGAATCCCTTTAATCTTGTTCGTTTTACTGCCGCCTACGCGCGCTGGATTCGTCAGCATTCCGACAGAAAATCCGGAAAAATTGTAGTAGGACGCGATGCCCGCATTTCGGGTGAAATGCTTTTTCAACTGGTTTCGGGCACATTGATGGGAATGGGTTTCGATGTGCTGGACATTGGTCTGGCCACCACACCCACCACCGAGCTGGCGGTACAGATGTCGGCAGCCGACGGAGGCATCATTTTGACTGCCAGCCACAATCCCAAACAATGGAATGCCCTGAAACTGCTCAATCAGGAGGGCGAATTTCTGGACGCGGCAGCCGGCCGTTTTGTCTGTGACCAGGCCGACAGCAATGAATGGGAATTTGCCGGAGTAGACCAATTGGGCAAACTCTATCGCGAAGATTATACTCAAGAACATATTGAAGCCGTGCTCGCGCTGCCTATGGTGGATGTGGAGGCTATTTACAAAGCCGGTTTCCGGGTGGCCATCGATTGTGTCAATTCGGTGGGCGGCCTGGTTTTGCCTCCTCTGCTCAGGGCCTTGGGTGTACAGGAAATTATTGAACTGAATTGCACCCCCGACGGTCATTTTCCGCACAATCCCGAACCCCTGCCCCAACACCTGGGCGAGATTTCTTCCCTGCTCAGCCGGGGTGGTGCCGATCTGGGTTTTGTGGTTGATCCCGACGTAGACCGCCTGGCCATCGTTTGCGAAGACGGCACGATGTTTGGCGAAGAATACACCCTGGTAGCCGTGGCCGATTATATTCTGGGCCATAGCCCGGGCAATACTGTTTCCAACCTAAGCTCAAGCCGTGCCCTGCGAGATGTGACCCAAAAGCACGGCGGCAAGTATTTCGCTGCTGCCGTGGGAGAATTGAACGTGGTTGCCCAAATGAAAGCTGTCCATGCCGTTATAGGCGGCGAAGGCAACGGAGGAGTGATTTATCCCGACTCGCATTACGGCAGAGATGCCCTGGTGGGCATTGCCTTGTTCCTTTCGCATTTGGCGCACAAGCAGCAAAAAGTATCCGAGCTGCGGGCGGCATTGCCCAGCTATTTCATGGACAAACAACGCCTGGATTTAAGCCCCGGCCTGAGTTTGCCCCGGATTTTTGCCACACTCAAAGAACGCTTTGCGGCCGAGAATATTACCGATATTGATGGTGTCAAAATTGACTTCAGCGACCGCTGGGTGCATGTCAGAGGCTCCAATACCGAACCGATTCTGCGCATTTACACCGAAGCCCCCTCTCAGGAAGCGGCCAATGACCTGGCGGCAGAAATCAGGGAGCTGATAGGCAGTCTTGAGTGTTAAATGTTTTGTG
>JAAZGQ010000035.1 GCA_012511135.1 Bacteroidales bacterium
GCTTAAAAGCCCTGCTGAAGGAGGAGACATTGACAAAGCCGCAGCGAAAAGCGATATCGCTGATGCTGCTGTTAGGGCTGTTTTGTAAAAGTTGTGCGGCTTTTTCGAGTCTAAGCCGGGAGACAAAATTGTTGGGGGTTTCGTCGACCAGATAGCTGAAAATCCGGTGAAAGTGGTAGGGCGAAAAGGCAGCAATTTCTGCCATGGCCGATAAATCGATGTTTTCATCGAGATGTTGCCCAATATAATCCATCACCCGGTTGATCCTGGCCGTATACTCCTTTTTGCTGATTTCCTGAACATCCATAGGCATAAACAAAGACCTGTACAAAAGTACGGAAAGCTTTCGGTGAAAATATACAAATCTTGCTGAAAGTCTATTTTTTGCTCACTTAAGCTATGCGCAAAAATGAAGAGGAATTTTTGTATTTTTGTAGCTGTCTTCTCAACATCAAGCCTATTGCTTCCTGTTATTAAAATCAACTTCAAGGTATGAAAACAAGGATGCCTCTTCTGAACAAATATGTATGCCTGATGTCACTATTTTTATTATTCTTGTTGACCGGCTGCTCTGTAGGCGGCAGAATCTATGAGAAATACGACCAGGTTCAGGAGGCCAGGCGCTATGAAATGGATTTAAATTACCGGATTTTCGACCGGAGGTCGCCATTGTTGTATATGGAACAATCCATAGTAAAGGAAGTCACTCCAAAGGGAAGAGATTACACAGTATACGATGCCTTGGTTTTGAACAGTTTGAGTTATCAGGTAAAAGACGAGCTTTATATCATCATTGATGAGGAGGTTTTTAAGCCTGCTGTTACCAGCCTGGAATACGAAAATGCCAGGGAAATTCAGGAGAAAAGCGAAGAGGTAATGAGGGCTGATTCATCTACGGTAAAAGTCGTGACCGGCTATACCGAAAACAATAAAAAAATTACCCGCTTAAGCTATTTACTTGACGACAAGATGATTGATGGCATCCGCACTGCAAACAGCGTCTTGTTCCGTTATTATGCCGGCCCGGACATGATAAGCATCAAGTTGAAAGGCCTAAAGTTGAAAAGATTGAAAAGATTGATTGAAAAATAGAGAGAATATGTTGAAATCGATTATGATAGTGGGATTGGGCGGTTTTATAGGAACTGTTCTGCGTTTTTTGGTGTCAAGGTATTTTCAGTTTAATTACGCTACGGTTTTTCCCTGGGGAACCCTGACGGTCAATATTCTGGGCAGCTTTTTGATTGGCGTTTTTTTGGGGATTTCGGAAAAAGGGCATTTTATGTCTCCCGAATGGCGTTTGTTTTTGACTATCGGCCTTTGTGGTGGATTTACCACCTTTTCTTCTTTTTCGAACGAGGCCTTTATGCTGCTGCAAGGCAAGGAATTGTTGCGACTGGCCTATTATTCGGGTTTGAGCGTCTTTTTGGGTATAGGAGCAGTCATTTTGGGAAGGTTAATCATTAAAACAATTTAACATGGAACACCATTCTCCCGCGTTGATCTTGCGCATTTTTGTGAGTTCGACCGATAAATACAAGGATGGCCTGCTTTACGAACATCTGGTGTTTAAAGCAAAGGAATACGGCCTGACCGGAGCCAGTGTTTTTAAAGGAGTGCTTGGCTTTGGTGCGAGTTCCCGGGTGCTTTCGCAGAAGTTTTGGGAAATATCCGAAAAACTCCCTGTTGTAGTAGAAATTATAGATACGGAAGAGCAGGTTCTTTCCTTTTACGAAAGCATTAAGCCGGATCTGGAGAGCATGCGCTACGGTTGTTTGGTCTTGATCGAAGAGGCCAGGGTTTTGTTATCTAAACCCGGCCGTAAACATTGATTCAGCTTTTTCGAAATCGGACAGTACAGCATAATTATGGCAAATCATTCACAACATCATCAGCATGGCCATCCTGGCCAGGGGCAGTCGGGCAAAAACCTGAGCATTGCTTTCTTTCTGAATCTGGGATTTAGTATCCTGGAGTTCTTTGGCGGTTTGTATGTGAATAGTATTGCCATTGTTTCGGATGCCGTTCATGATTTGGGCGACAGTATCTCTCTGGGTACAGCCTGGTATCTCGATAAGAGATCCAGGCAACATCCCGATAAAAAATATTCGTTTGGTTACAGGCGGTTTTCCCTGCTGGGAGCTTTGATTAACAGCGTTGTGCTTATAGCCGGCTCTGTCTATGTGATTTACGAAGC
>JAAZGQ010000347.1 GCA_012511135.1 Bacteroidales bacterium
GCCTTGTACAAGCCAAACAACATAAAAAACATACAGACAAACATAACCACTGCCTGAAAAGCCGAAGTGTACATTACGCCTTTCATACCACCGCTGATAACATACAAAGCCGTTATCAGGGTGAAAATAAGCAAAGCGATGTTGTAGTTTATATTGAAAATCTGTTCGATAAATACAGCGCCGCCTTTCATGACTACTGCGGCATACAAAGGCATGCCAAGTAATATTACAGCAGCAGCAATTACCTGAATAGGTTTGGATTGGAAATAAGCACCCAATAACTGAGGAAAAGTCCTGGCATTGAGTTCAGCTCCCAGTTTGCGGGTTTTTTTGCCGAAGAAGATAAATGCAATTATTACTCCTATCAAAATATTCAACAGACAAAGCCATTGTATACCCATACCATAAGCTGCTGAAACACCACCGAAGCCCACAATGGCAGATGCCGAAATAAAAGTAGCCCCATAGGACAAAGCCATCACCGTAGAACTCATGTTGCCGCCACCAATCATATAGTCGTTGGCATTTCTGGTATTTTTGTAGGCATACCAACTGATGGCAGCCAGGCTAAACAGATAGATTAAAACGATTAATCCTAATACAAAATAATTCATAAAGCTTACTTAGAGTTTTTGTGGCTATGCTTTTCTGCCGGTTTTGCTGATTTCGACGCATTTGGTTTGAGGGCATCGTCTGTATCCTGAGCAGAACTTATTTCATCGTCCTGATTCCAGTATTTTATACCGTACCATACAGCAAAAACCAGACAAAGTACTTCCAGTAAATAGGCCAGCCATATTCCGGGATCTGATATTCCAAACATAAGTACCGGTATTAATTAAATTGTAATAATTCTTCTTCGTTCAGACAATTCAGCTTGTGTGCTGTTATCACTTCAATTGTTTTGGTGGTATCGCTGGTACGCATAATCAGTATGCCTCTGTTGTCCAGATAAAAAGAATACATGTATTCAATATTTATGCCTGCCAGAGTAAAATACGAAATGGTCTCGGCTGCAGTACCTACAGTATTAGCGAGCGATATGGCAAAAACTTCTGTCAGGTTCACTGCCAGACCACGGCTTTTCAAAGCCAGATAGGCTTTGCGCGGTTCAGGGGTAATAAGCCTGTAGATGCCGTATTCCACTGTATCGGAAACGGTAGATGCTATGATCTGCAGCTTTTCCGATTTGATAATGTCCAGAATCTCGTTGAGAGAACCCAGTTTGTTTTCTATAAAAATGGAAATCTGATGTATGCTCATGGTATTCGAATTAATGGTTACGCATATCATTGACACGAACAGCCTTGCCCTCGCTTTTGGGCAGGCTGCCTTTTTTAACCAGCTTCAGCTTAGGAGTCACCAACAGTTCATCTTTGAGTTGCCGGGTTATTTCTTTGGTGAGCCATTGCAGTTTAGAATAGTCGTCAGTAAACAATTCTTCGAGTTCTACTTCGACGCTCATTTCGTCGTTATTATTGTTGGTGCTGAGCACAATAAGATAATTGCTGCTCAATTCTTCGAATTTCATTAAAATGGTTTCCACCTGGATGGGGAAAATATTAACACCTTTCAGAATAATCATATCGTCACTCCGACCTTTCATGCGGTCCAAACGCACATGATTCCTGCCGCAGGGGCAGGCTCCGGGCAAAATACGGGTAAGGTCTCTGGTGCGGTAACGCAGCAGAGGCATGGCCTCTCGGTTTATGGTGGTCAGGACTAATTCTCCGATTTCACCATCGGCCACCGGTTCGAGAGTGTCCGGATTGATAATTTCCACTATATAATAATCTTCCCAAATATGCATACCGTTTTGTTCCGGACATTCAAAAGCCACTCCGGGCCCGCACATTTCGGACATTCCGAAACTATTATAAGCTTTGACGCCCAACATTTCTTCGATGCGTTTACGCTGAGCTTCCGAGTGAGGTTCTGCTCCAATCAGTAAGGTGCGTAATTTAGTATCGCGAGGATCGATTCCCTGTTGAAGCATCACTTCGTACAAACGGCTGGCATAGCTTGGTATGGCATGCAGAGCGGTTGTCCCGAAGTCAGTAATGAATTTAATTTGCCTCAGGGTGTTACCGGCTGCAGCAGGTACGGTGAGCATACCCAAACGTTCCGCCCCATACTGGAAACCCAGCCCCCCGGTAAACATACCATAACCCGAGGAATTCTGAAAGATATCCGATTTGCGCAAACCCACCATATACAGGCAACGCGCCACGGCTTCTGCCCATTGGTCCAAATCCTGCTGTGTATGCAAGACAACGGTGGGATTACCCGTAGTTCCGCTGGAGGAATGCAGGCGCACCGTTTTGTCCAGGGGTACAGCTGCCATTCCGAAAGGATAGTTGTTGCGAAGATCTGTTTTGGTAGTAAATGGAATTCTTTTTAGATCATCCAGCGTTTTGATATCCTCGGGACTGAGTTTATATTCCTCAAAACGATTACGATAAAAGGGGGAGTTTTGGCAATGATTCAGAGTTTTTCTGAGCCTTTCCATCTGTAATTTCTCAATTCCGTTCCGGCTCAGTGTTTCCAAGGCTGCATGCAAATACATCTTAAATACAGGTTTTATGTCAAAAATGTGCAAATGTAATAAATTATCTGTTTTTTACACCCTCAAGGAGTGTAAAGATTTCTATCTTTGCATCAAAATATAGGATATGGACAAATCCGGGCGTTTTATGCCCAAAAAACAAAAAATCAGTACTATTCCGGTTTCTGAAGAGTCGTTGTTGATGGACTTTCTTATTGTTAAACTCCAGGATCAGTCCCGTAACAAGATTAAATCTTTGCTGGCTCACCAACAAGTATTGGTCAACAGACGGGTAATCCGCCAGTTTGACCATTTAATCAAGCCCGGGGACGATGTCAGTATTCTTTGGACTAAAGGGAAACAAAGCCTTAATCATCCAAGACTTAAAATTTTGTTTGAAGACAAAGACCTGATCGTGGTGGAAAAGGCTGCAGGCCTTCTTTCGATTGGAACTGCCAAAGAACGTAGTAAAACAGCTTATTCCATTCTGAGTGAATACGTAAAAAAACAGCATCCGGGCAACAAAATATTTGTAGTGCATCGCCTGGACAGGGAAACGTCAGGCATCATGCTTTTTGCAAAAAATCAGGACATTCAGTCACTCATGCAAAACAATTGGCGCTTTGCCGTCAATCAACGCAAATACCTGGGAGTACTGGAAGGGATTCCGCAAACCGGTGACGGCAGCGGGCAGGGGACAGTAATTTCTTATTTATGGGAAAGCAAAGCCTTGATTGTTTATGCCAGTTCTAATCCCGAAGATGGCCTTAAAGCTATCACGCATTACAAAGTTCTGAAAAGCAGTGAGCATTACAGTATAGCTGAATTCAGGCTTGATACCGGACGAAAAAATCAGATCAGGGTACAAATGAACAGCATCGGTTACCCCATAGCCGGCGATTTGAAATACGGAGGACATCCAAGTCCTATCAAACGCATGGCCTTGCATGCCTGTGTTTTGGCCTTTACTCACCCTGTCAGCGGGGAACAAATGCTTTTTGAAAGTGAGATTCCCAAAGAATTCAACCGGCTGCTGGCACTTGATAGCAAAAATACTGATCAATAAGACTGTTTCAGTAGCAAAACAACAAAAGCCCTGTAATCTTCTGGATTACAGGGCTTTTGTCTTACATAATTGTGCCCAGAACAGGACTCGAACCTGCACAGCCTTGCGGCCACTAGTCCCTGAAACTAGCGTGTCTACCAATTTCACCATCTGGGCAAGATGATGCAGGGAAAGGTACCCAGGATGAGACTCGAACTCACACGAGCGAACGCCCACTACCCCCTCAAAGTAGCGTGTCTACCAATTCCACCACCTGGGTTCGTATTCTCTTTTAAAAGGAAGATAAAGATACCTGAAGTCTTCCCAAAAATAATAGCGACCGCTGTCGCTACTTCCAGAGCGAAAAACGGGACTCGAACCCGCGACCCTAACCTTGGCAAGGTTATGCTCTACCAACTGAGCTATTTTCGCGATTGCGGAGCAAAAGTACTATCTTTTTTGTATTCGGCAAATACTTCCGGAATTTTTTTTTGATTTTTCTTTTTAGACCTGCAGATGGCCTGAAACTAATCCATTCTTTGTTTGTAATCGGAATAATAGTATTCCCTCCAAATTTCAATCTCCCGGTCCTGACGTAAAAAACAAAGCGCAGGATGAGCGACTCCATTGAAAGTATGGGTTTTTACCACAGTATAATGAATCATGTCTTCGAAGATCAATGTATCACCGGCCCTGAGAGGATGGGGGAAAGTCCAGAAGCCCATACTGTCTCCGGCCAGGCAACTGTTACCTCCCAAATGATATTTGTAGGGGTAGAGCTCTTCGTCGGGTTTACTTGCCCCCCTGATCAGAGGTTTATAGGGCATTTCCAGGCAATCGGGCATATGACAGGCAAAGGAAACATTCAACATTGCCGTATCAACTCCTTGATTACTAACGATATCAACTACCTGAGCATATAAGAAGCCTGTTTGCCATACAAAGGCACTTCCCGGTTCCATAATGAGGTGTAAATGCGGGTACCTGGATTTAAAACTTCTGAGCACATCGATTAAATGGGCAGTATCGTAGTCTTTGCGGGTAATCAGATGTCCGCCGCCCAGATTCAGCCAGTGAATTTGTCCGAACAAATGACCAAACTTTTTTTCCACAGCCTGCAGTGTTCTTTCCAGGGCGTAAGAATCAGATTCACAAAGGCTGTGAAAATGTAGTCCTTCTACACCGGCAGGAAGTCCGTCTTTAAGCTTTACAGCTGGTATACCCAGTCGACCTCCCGGACGGGCCGGATTGTACAAATCGGTTTCCACTTCGGAATATTCCGGATTAATTCGCAAACCACAGGAAACTGAGTGATTCCCGGAAGCCATGATCTGAGGATAAAGCAATTCAAATTGCGAAAGAGAGTTGAAAGTGATTTGTTTGCTTAACTGTAGAAAATGTGGAAAATCCTGAACCGTAAAAGCAGGCAGATAGCTGTGAGTAAGCTCAGCCATTTCTTCGTAAGCAAGGCGGGCTTCGTTCAACGAACTCGATGTAGTGCCCTGGAAGCCGTATTCTTTGAACAAGGGAAAGGCTTTCCACATGGCAAAAGCCTTGAAGGCCAATACTATTTCTACACCAGCTTTGTCACGAACATCCGCGATTTTTTCGAGGTTCTTTCTCAAAAGTGATTCTTCGAGCACATAAGCAGGGCAGGGGCATTTACTCAGATCCATTTTGGTTTAATTTAATGCTTTCATACTGGCAAATTTAAGCAAAAGCAGTTTATAACCAGCCTGCTTAAATTCAACACCGATTTTGCAATTATCGCCTTGACCCTCAATTTTTTGTATCAGGCCTTCACCGAATCGTTCGTGCAACACTCTTTGACCCGGTCTGAATTCACCTTTTGAAGTTTTGACACCGGAACCGCCTGCTTCTGCTTGAAAACTACCCTTCTGACCGGCGGCAGATCCGGCAGGCCTGGCAGATAGTTTGCTCCATTTTCCCTGCCGGCTGCTGATGTTTTCGAGCGGATTTTTGACAGGCTGCCCGCTTGGCCTTGTTGTTTTATTTGCTTCCGGATTGTAAAAAGAAGAAGGACGATGAATGCTTCCAAAGCCTGAAGAGGATTCTGTTTCTTTTTCAGCCAGGGGACGACTGGGCAAATCCAACAAGTTCTGATCCAGGTCATTCAAAAAACGGCTGGGCCTGGAATATTCTGTCTGACCATTGCGAAAACGGCTTTTTGCATAACTCAACACGCATTGGTTACCGGCCCGTGTAATGGCCACGTATAACAAGCGTCGTTCTTCTTCGAGCTCACGCTCGGATTCCTGATTGCGTATAGAGGGAAAAATGCTGTCTTCCAGGCCGCTTACAAAGACATTTTTAAATTCCAGACCTTTGGCGGCGTGGACTGTCATCAAGTTTACTTTATCGCCCTCGTCGACTTCGTCCTGATCGGTCAAGAGGGATATTTCGGCCAGGTAGTCGGGGAGCAGTATTTGTTCATTCCCTTCTTCCAGTCGGCTTTGGCAGAAATCGAACATACCCGAAAGCAAAGATTCCAAATGTTCCTTACGGTTAATGCCTTCCTCGGAATTGTCTTGCAAAAGAGCCGCGTTGATGCCACTGTCCTGTACCAGTTTTTTGGTAAACTCATACACATTCAGACTTGATGAAAAGGGTCTCAGACCCTCGATAAGCGAACTGAACAATTGTAATTTGCTGGCAGTGCCACTATGTACAGCTAAGTTATATGTCAGGGCATTAGCAGTTATTTCCCAAAAAGTGACCTGGTGTTGGTTAGCTGACTGGCGTATTTTGTCGAGAGTTGTTTTGCCGATGCCTCTGGCCGGAAAATTGATGACACGCTTAAAAGCTTCTTCGTCAGAGGGATTTATAACCAGCCTCAGATATGCAACGATATCCTTGATCTCTTTGCGTTGGTAAAAAGAGGTGCCGCCGTAGATGCGATAAGGAATACCCCGCTTGCGTAAGGCATCTTCCAAAATACGTGATTGAGCATTAGTGCGATAAAGCACGGCAAACTCACTCCAGGGATCATAAACGCTCATATGCAGCTCGTTGATCTTATTGGCGATCATATAAGCTTCTTCCATGTCCGAAAAAGCACTCAGAACCTGTATTTTGTTCCCTGCTTCCCGTTTGGAAAATACCGATTTGTGAATTTGCTTTCTGTTCTTGGCAATCAGGCTGTTGGCTAAATTGACAATATTCTGAGTGGAACGGTAATTTTGTTCCAGTTTAAACATCAGGCATTCGGGGTAAGTCTTTTTGAAATTCAGAATGTTGTCTATGTTAGCTCCCCTGAATGAATAAATGCTCTGAGAATCGTCACCTACTACACATACTTTGTGATGACGTTCGGCCAGTCGGCTGACTATAAGATGTTGTGAGAAATTGGTATCCTGGTATTCATCCACCAGAATAAACTGAAAGCGAGATTGATACGCTTTGAGTATTTCGGGATGATCACGAAACAATACATTAGTGTTATACAACAAGTCGTCAAAATCCATGGCTGAAGCCAGACGGCAGCGTTGCACATAGCGCTGGTAGATTTCGGCAATTCGGGGCATTTTGGTAAATAAATCCCTTTCCTGCAGGGCAGGATTGTTCGCGTAGGCATTTGCTGAAATCAAATCGTTTTTGGCCGATGAAATGCGGGCATGTACTGCTCCTTCGCGGTAAATCTTTTCGTCCAGACCCAAATCACGGATAATGCTTTTTATCTGGTTCTTGCTGTCTGTGGCATCGTAAATACTAAAAGAGGAAGGATAGCCCAGGACCGAAGCTTCAGCCCGCAAAATCCGCAAAAAAACGGAATGAAAAGTCCCCATCCACAACAAAGAAGCCGATTCAGGATCCACCAGAGTGGCAATACGTTCTTTCATTTCTCTGGCCGCTTTGTTGGTAAAAGTAAGGGCCATGATGTTCCAGGGAGCCAGGCCCTGTTTAAGCAAAACAGCCACCTTACGGGTCAGCACCCGTGTTTTGCCCGATCCGGCTCCGGCAATCACCAGCGAAGGTCCATCGTTGTACAGCACAGCTTGTTTCTGGCTGTCGTTGAGTTTATCTAAAATTTTCTCCACAAATTCAGCAATAAGAATGGACAAAGTTAGCAGAAATTGCCCTATGCGACAAAATAATCCCGGCCTAAGTCTTCTAATTTATTCAGAGTCGAAATCAGCTTTGAACGCAATTCTGAAGGCTGAGCATGCAAAAAGCGCATTAGCCTGAATTCCCGCCTGAAAGCGGGGATAAATCGTCCACCGGAACAAGCAGCAAGTATGAATACCAAAAACAAAATAAAAGCCTTAAGAATAGAAAAATTAAACAGCAATACCGGCAGAATGCTCAGTACTATATACCAAAGCGGCAACAAAAGAGCCGAGAGAGCAAAACGATAGCTGCTGTGCATTTGACGATCTTTGTCAAGCTTTACTATAGCCTGAATGACCTTTCGTATCGGCCAGTTAATAATATAAGCAGGAAAAAGGGCTAGTGCCATAAACACAATTTTAAGCTTTTGCCTTTCCAGTATTCTTCTTAAATTTTCTAATAAACAATATTTATCTTCCCTGCTGCCCGGCAGAACATCGTAAATCACATGAAATTCTTTTAGGATACTTGTTTGTGTTTTTTCTTCATTTTTGTTCTCGAAAAACTCTTTGAGTCTGAGACTCAACTGACGACGAGCTGCAAAACAGTTAAGAGCACTTTTTTTCAGGTCCCTGGCCTGAAGATAAGCCGGGCTTAATAAGCGGGACAAGCCATAGATCTCTTCGTAACAATCAGCATTGTGTATGTCTGTTATCAAATCTTTAATCTTCTCAGCCAATGTCTCCCGCAAGACATTCATGCCCAGTACCGGATCCTGTTCGTAATAAGCTGCAAAATCCGACACGAATATAGCTTTTCCGAAATGCACCACCAGATCTGCTCCAGGCTGTTCGTATTCGGAATAGTCTATACCCACAGGTACAATTTGTACATCTCTGCTTTTTCCCACAGCCAGTTGTGCCTCTAAAGCTATCCGAAACAGGCCTTTGACCAGGGACCTGAGACGGCGATGACCGTCCTGACTGCCTTCGGGCATCAGACATAAAGTACCGTTATTTAAAAGCACTGAACAGGCCTCTTTGAACTGTTGCTCATTTTTGCTGAGTTTGGAATAGCCGTCACGCATCCTGTAGACGGGCATAATTTTGATCAGTCTTAGCAGAAAGGCTGTCCATTTTTTTGGAACATATCTGCCCTGGCCATAAAGACTAGAGGTGTTTTTTGCCAGAGTAATACAGCCAGCGCATCCATCAGGGCATTCAGATGATTAGGAGCAAATATCACAGGCCCCTTATCGGGAATGTTTTCCCGGCCGGTATAGTGAATATTCTTATAAAAACAACGAAAACAAATGCGGGTATAAAAACGCAGAGAAGTATACAATAAAGAACTGCGTTCAATATCTTTTTTTGAATTGAAAAGAAACACAACAAAAGTACTATTTATGAAAGTAATTTATTTAATCCAGGGGTTTTTTTGACCAGGAATAGGAAAGCCCCAAACC
>JAAZGQ010000348.1 GCA_012511135.1 Bacteroidales bacterium
GCTCCTTACATGGGAACCTATTCGGCTCTGGGTGAAGGATACCGCGACAATCCTGCCATCGTGCCCGTATCGGTGCAATTAAATAAACTGAAATGGCAAACGGCCAGCGAATACGATGCCGGTTTTGATGCCGGTTTTCTGGATCAAAGGCTGACAGCCACTTTCGACATCTATTACAAATACATCACCGAATTGCTTCAGAAAAGAATTGCTATTCCCACCACCAGTGGTTACAATTCCCGGGGCAACACCATTGCCTATTACAATTCGGGAGAAATGAGCAATACCGGCTGGGAGTTTAGAATAGATTACACGGCTCTTCAAAACAGCGACTGGCGTATCACACTCAATTACAACATAGCCCGCAACATCAACCGCATCGAAGAGTTACCCGAAAACCTGCCTGAAAGTACTTACAGTTTGAGAAACGGCACTTACGCACAACGTGTCATCGTAGGTGCTCCCGTCGGCAGCTTCTTCGGTTACCGATACCTGGGAGTTTACGACACCACCACGGAAACATATGCTCATGATTCCCGGGGAGCTGTCATGACCGACCTGGACGGAAAACCCATAGTAATGAAAAACGGCACCTACACTTGTTTTCCCGGAGATGCTAAATACGAAGACATTAACCACGATGGCGTTATCAATCAAAGCGACATTGTGTACATAGGCAACGCAAATCCGGTTGTCACCGGTGGTGGAGGTTTTAGTGTCAAATACAAACAACTGACCTTAACCACCTTTTTACATTATCGTTTGGGACAGAAGATTGTCAATCAGGCACGTATGAACAGCGAGGCTATGTACGGCACCGACAATCAGAGCTTGTCGGTATTAAGACGCTGGCGCAGTCCCGGTGACGACACCGACATACCGAGAGCCCTCTGGCAATACGGCTACAACTACCTGGGCAGTGACCGTTTTGTGGAAGATTGCTCTTTTCTGCGCTTAAAAACCATTTCGCTTTCCTATGGTTTGCCGAAAAACTTCTGCCAGAAAATCAAGGTCAACTCAATCAACGCCTTTATTACAGCATACGACCTGCTCACATGGACCAGATACACCGGACAAGACCCGGAAGTGACTCTGCCCTCGAACGTGACCGATATTGCCATGGACAGGGCTCAGACCCCTCCCGCTAAGCGAGTTTCGGGTGGTTTAATCATTAATTTCTAAAGGGAGGCTCATTATGAAAAGAAGTAAACATTTAATCACCCTTGTCCTTGTCATGACATTGGCCTTTACTTATACAGCTTGCTCAGAATGGCTCGAAGTCTATCCCCAAAACAACCAGGTAAGCGATTATTACTGGTCCAGCAAAGAAGAAGTGGAGGCCATGCTCAATGGTTGTTATCACTATTACCGCGATATGGTTAGCTCCCAACTGATTCCCCTGGGCGAACTAAGGGCCGGGCAAGTCTTTAGCCGCAGCGGTAATACCAACCTGCAGGAATTTCGCGTCAAAGAAACAGACAACATCAGCAACTGGGGGCCCTTTTATGAAGTCATCAACGTAGCCAACGGTGTTATTATGAATGCCGAAAAAGTATTGAGCAGAGACGACACTTACGATAAAAACAGGCTGAATGCCCACAAAGCAGAAGCGTATTTCCTTCGGGCTTTGAGTTATTTTTACCTGGTCAGAAACTGGAAAGAGGTACCGCTGGTGCTGTTCCCCTACGAAGACGATTCTCAAAATTATCAGATCGCGCAGTCTGACGAAGCCAAAGTGATTGCTCAAATAAAGAAAGACCTGGTCACTGCTTTGGAATCGGGAGCAGCCAAAGAATATTACGTCAAGGCCTGGGAAAACAAAGGCCGTGCCACCAAATGGGCAATATGCGCTTTGCTGGCCGATGTCTCTTTGTGGAGCGAAAGCTATGCCGACGCTGAATTGTATTGCGACCTGATTCTAAATTCAAACTCTGCTTACGCCCCCAGTTTCCTGTCGTCCCCTTCGCATTCTTCCTGGTTCTCTATTTTTAATCCCGGCAACAGCAACGAATCCATCCTGGAGCTTCAATGGAACGAAGAGGATAAACAGCTCAATAATCTGCCCTATTTGTTCGATCCCTCCAGCTCCAGTCGGGTTTACGCCTATTCCAAAAAAATGACGGAGCTGTTTATCGAGGAATACACCTACACTCAACAACATATGACAGAGGCCGTTCGCAGCATGTACGGCGGATTCTACTGTAATCCGCCCACGGCTTATCTGGCAGCAGAAACAGGCTTTGTCTGGAAATATTTCGGCTCCGAAGTGCTGACCGAAAAACGCAC
>JAAZGQ010000349.1 GCA_012511135.1 Bacteroidales bacterium
AGGGTATTCTTTGGTCCTGACATGTTTTAGGATTTTAAGTTGGACAAGAGCATATCCAAATGATTTTCATCATCCACCAGCACCTGCCGGGCCTTGCTGCCTTCGCTGGGGCCTATAATGCCGGCGGCTTCCAGTTGATCCACGATGCGTCCCGCCCGGTTGTAACCTATGGAGAATTTGCGCTGAATCAGCGAGGTGGAACCCTGCTGGTGAATCACGATCAGGCGGGCGGCATCTTCGAAGAGCGGATCTCGCAGGCTGAGGTCAACATCGCTCAGGCCTCCGCTGCCGTTTTCATCGACGTACTCGGGTAGTTCAAAGGCCGTGGGATAGCCGCGCTGACCATTGATGTATTCAACCATTTCTATCACTTCGGGCGTGTCCACAAAGGCGCATTGGATGCGGGTCATGTCGTTGCCCTGTGAAAACAGGGAGTCACCCTTGCCGATGAGCTGATTAGCCCCGTTGGCGTCCAGGATGGTTCTGGAGTCTGTGGCAGAAGACACTTTGTATGCCAATCTGGCAGGGAAGTTGGCTTTGATGGTTCCGGTAATAATATTAGTCGTAGGCCGCTGGGTGGCAATTACCATGTGAATACCGACGGCCCTGGCTTTTTGGGCAATACGGGCAATGGGGAGTTCAATCTCTTTGCCGGCTGTCATAATCAGGTCTCCGAACTCGTCAATGATGATGACGATATAAGGCATGTATTTATGCCCCTTTTCGGGATTGAGCCGGCGGGCTGTATATTTGGCGTTATACTCCTTGATGTTACGGGTATGAGCCAGATTCAGCAGTTTGTAGCGGTCGTCCATCTCGATGGTCAGCGAATGCAGGGTCTGGATGACCTTGGCATAATCGGTGATGATGGCCTTGTTGTCGTCTCCCGGCAGTTTGGCCAGGTAATGCTTTTCGATGGGAGAGTAAATGCTGAACTCTACCATCTTGGGGTCGACCATGACAAACTTGAGCTCTCCGGGATGTTTTTTGTACAGCAGGGAGGCTATCAGCGCATTCAGCCCCACCGATTTACCCTGCCCGGTAGCTCCCGCTATCAAAATATGCGGCATTTTGCAAAGGTCAAACATGAACACTTCGTTCATGATGGTTTTACCCAGCACCACGGGCAGATCGTATTTGGTTTCCTGAAATTTGCGCGATTGTACCAGACTGAGCATTGATACCAGCTTGGGTTCGCGGTTGGGCACTTCTATACCTATGGTGCCTTTGCCCGGAATGGGAGCAATGATGCGGATGCCCAGTGCCGCCAGGTTCAGAGCAATATCGTTCTCGAGCCCCTTGATTTTGGTGATGCGAATGCCCGGTTCCGGGACAATTTCGTACAAAGTGACGGTGGGGCCCACCGTAGCCTGTATACTGGAAATGCGTATGCCGAAACTTTCGAGCACATCAACAATCTTGCGTTTGTTTTCTGCTTGTTCCTGGTGGTTTACCACCGTGCGGTCGTCGTATTGTTTTAGAATACTAAAAGGAGGATTCCTGAATTTGCTCAGGTCGGCTTTGGGGTCGTATTCGCCCAATTCGGCCAGGGCATCGTAGTCTTCGTTTTTCTTTTTACGGATTTGTTCCTGCAGTTCGTCGTCGGGATCGTCCTCGGGTTTGAGGTTCTCGTCGCCTTTGGGGACTATGATATCCATATCAATGTCCTTTTCGGCTTGCTTGTTTTGATCGCTTGATTTCTCCTCTCCCTTGTCTATAAAAGGCAGATCTCCGTTTTCTTCGGTTTGGGGATCGTCGGCGCAGGCCGGGCGGGTATAACCCAGATCTACCGGGCCGTCTGCATAATCTTCATCTTCATCTCCCATGGCGGAGGCAAGTTCGGCCTGCTTTTTTCTGAGGTATTCCAGTTTAAACAAAGACCTCAGCATTGGAATGGTTTTGTTGTAAACCAAGACAGCAAAGACGATCAAAGTTAGCAGCAGAAACAGAAAAGTGCCTATCCACCCTATGCTTTCCTGAAGCCAGCGACTGATGTGATAACCATGAGCTCCTCCCAGAAACAAAAACTGGCTGCTCTCTTCGCGGATAAAAAAGAAGCCAAAAAACAAAGAGAGCCATATGAGGGCGAAACAACATACAAAAAAAGCTTTGCTCAGATTTGGGGTGCGAACCCGCATCAGTTTAAGAGAGGCCATCAGGCCGAAGGCTGCTATAAACAGGGAAGAAATGCCCAGCCATTTGGTCATGATGATGTTCGATAACCAGGCTCCGAAGGTGCCTGCCCAGTTCCCGACACCCCTGACGCTGCTGAGCTCAGTAAAACGTAAGTCTTTGACCAGGCTCTGATCGGCGGCTCCGGTAAAAAAGAACGATACCAGCAGGATACTTAGGTAAATCATGGCCATCAGCAGTAGAAAACCGCTGACAAAACGGGTTTGTTCATTGGTCCAGAAGCGGACAAAACCCGAATTGCGTATGCCCGAAAAATATTCTTTTGAAGCTTTCTTTTTAACTGCCATAAAGCTAACTACTCCCTCTTTGGAATTAAAAGGCAAATATACAGAAATTCTTACTGTGCCACAGGGATTTTTACAAATAAAGCCGTATTTTTGCATTTCTCTATGCCCGGACGGGCAAGAATCCCTGCAGAATGACCAAATTTAAATCAAGCATTACCAAAGAAGAAATCAAGGATTATCCCCAGGCGGAGTTTAGGGGTAAGATACATTTGTTCGAGGATACCGACATCCCCGAATGGGTTATAAAACAATTAAACAATCAGCAGGTAGTGGGTTTTGACACCGAAACCCGTCCGGCTTTTGTCAAAGGCCGCAAAAACAAAGTATCTCTGATGCAGCTGGCCTGTCAGGATGAATGTTTTCTCTTTCGCCTGAAGCCTGCGGGGCTGGCACCTGAATTGTTGTCGTTTTTTGCCAATCCTGGTGTTATCAAGGTTGGTCTGTCTTCCAAAGACGATTTTCATATGCTGAGGGAAAGTTCTGCCGATTTTGAACACCAAAACGTAGTGGAACTACAATCTTATGTAAAACAATACGGCATCGAAGAAATGAGTTTGCTCAAAATTTATGCTATTCTGTTTGGAGAGAGGATTTCCAAATCTCAGCGGCTTTCAAACTGGGATGCAGAGCAACTCCACCCTGCTCAATTGCAATACGCGGCTCTGGATGCCTGGGCTGTGAGAAGGATTTATTTATGCTTGTCGGCTTTTCCTCCATCCCAAAACAATTCTCTGATTACGGAATCCGAAACAAAATAGGCCGATCCGGCCAATCTCAACTGTCCCTCTGAGTTTTCCAACAGACCAGCTTCGACCAAGGGGCGGGCCTGTTTTGTGCAGTAATCGTATAAGTCCTTGCCGTGCACAGTGTACAAGTCCCCGGTGCTTAAGCCTTCGCTGGTTCTCAAATGGGTTAGAATCAATTCGTTATAGCGTGTATAGCCATCCAGCTTTTCTTCTTCTCTTTGCAAGTTTCCGCTTTGGATGCCTTCGATGTAGGCCTTTAACGAAGCCGGATTCCAGCGGCGGGTGAGGCCATTGAAGGAATGTGCCGAAGGGCCCAGTCCAAGATACGGCAGACCACTCCAATAGGAAGCGTTGTGAACGGCTCTGAAACCCGGGCGGGCAAAGTTGGAAATTTCGTAGTGTTCGTAGCCGGCTTGTTTTAAGCAACGACTGATAAGAAAATAGCTTTTTTCGGCCAACTCGTCGGGCATTTCGTCAAAGCGGCCTTGCTGCCAGTCCTTGTAAAGCCGGCTCCCGGGCTCCAGGCTGAGCATATAAACCGAAATATGCGGAACATCCAGTTTCAGGGCTTGTTCAATACTGTATTGCAGGCTGAGTTCGTTCTGTTGGGGAATGCCAAACATCAAATCGATGCTGATGTTGTTCAATCCTGCCTCCCGGCAGTGGCTTACAGCCAGGATGGCTTGTGCCGCATTGTGCCGGCGGCCCAGAGCCCGGAGCTCGTTGTCACGGAAACTTTGTATGCCCATGCTGATTCTGTTGAAGGGCAGGCCGGAAATAGATTTCAGATAGTCAGGATTCAGATCGTCCGGATTGGCTTCCAGCGTAATTTCAGTACAGTGACCGAGGTCGTATTCCCGGCTGATGCCATCGAAGATAAGCTTGTAATCCTCTGCAGTCAGCAGCGAGGGTGTGCCGCCTCCAAAGTAAATAGTTGATAGTTGATTTCCGCCGGTATATTGCTTTTCGGAACGGAGTTCTCTGAGCAAACAGTCCAAAAAAACCGCTTTGTCGGCTGTACTGCATAGGGAGTAAAAGTCGCAATAAGCACATTTACTTTTGCAAAAAGGAATATGTATATAAAGGCCGAAAATACCGGACATAAGCTGAAAATAGGCAGTGGAAAAGTTAGTTCAAATTCAGCCGCTTTGTTGTTTCTTTTTAGAATTATTTCTATCTTGCGCCACTTTTTTGAACCTTAACACAGAGAAACAAATATGAAAATTTATCAGACGAACGAGTTCAAGAACCTGGCTATCGTAGGAAACGCCGGATCCGGAAAAACCACTCTCGCCGAAGCAATGCTTTTCGAGGGTGGACTAGTCAAACGCAAAGGGAACATCAACGCACACAGCACAGTCTGTGATTATTTCCCCATAGAGCACGAGTATGGATATTCTGTATATTCAACGATATTTCATGTTGAATGGAAAGGAATAAAGCTTAATTTGATAGATTGTCCCGGATCGGACGATTTCGTAGGTGGAGCCGTTACTGCCCTGAA
>JAAZGQ010000350.1 GCA_012511135.1 Bacteroidales bacterium
GCGCACTCCTGTCCGGAGTCAGGATATAACCCAGAAAATATTCATTACCACTACTTGTAAAGGTACAATACGCGCCATAATTTGTAGTATTGTAGTATACTTCGTAACCTGTACCCAGATCCTGGAATCCGGCAGGAAGATTAATAGCTGCAAATGTCGTCGTGTCTATATAAAATAAGAGATGAAAACCGGTCGGAATTTCTTCATCGAAGTAATTATACAGATTGGGCAAACGGAACAATTGAGTTCCTTCTGCTTGTTGAATAGGTACAGTAGCAGCACCAAGACCAAAGTCTAAGTCATTGTATTCGACGGCACCTCTGTTGACCCACTTGTAATCTCTCAGAACTGAAATACTGATAGAAGATGCTGCATAAACATAGGCATCCTCTTCATTCAAGGTCAAAACAAGTTCTGCATTCATTCCCAAAGTCATGGCAGAACAATCAATAACCAAGGTATCGTAAGCGACTCCGGCCGGGAAGAACAATTTATCATCCTGCGGAACAAAGACTCCGTTTTCGTCAGTCATGATGTAGGCCACTGAATCGGCACCTGTCGTGATATTTCTTCCGACAACCACATTCATCACTGGTGTTGCATCGGGCAAAAAAGAATAGGAGGTCTCATTGTCGGCAGAGAAAAAGGCCTGAACACCACCCTGCTGAACAGGAGAGGGTTCCCGCAATATTTCATCGTCGCAAGCTGTCAGTAAGACTGCAACTCCCAAAAGGGAAAATAGTATTTTATATAATGTTTTCATATCTGTATATATTTCTATTCAGAATTGTAATGTTTGTTGAATTATAAAGGCCTGGGAGGATCTACCTTGGCATTGTTATCACTTTCGGTAATACCCTTGTTGGCCTCAATTTCATCTTTGGGTACCAACCACAAAAGTATAGGATCCTCTGCAGGAACATTAAATTTCCATGCATCCGGGAAAGAGGAGACTCCATTATCTACACGTACAACAGGTTTCTTCAAACGCATGATGTCATAATAGGAAAAACCTTCTCCCCAAAACTCTATACGACGCTGGAACCATACTTCGTCCTGTAGTGCCTGAGCTGTTGCAGCTCTGCTGGTAAAGGCAGGATTACGGTAAGTTTTAACGAAATCTTCGAGAATACTTTTACCTGTTGATAAATTACCGGCCATGGCTTCAGCTTCGGCTTTGATCAGAATCATTTCTTCGGCACGCATCAGGAACCAATCCTGAGCTGCAACCAAAGTAACCAGATCATCGTTGTCGGGTCCGAACTTAACGTTGGTATAAGCACCAAAATCACCGTCACTGCTGGCAGTTTCAAACCAGTCTTCGTATTTGGAGCCAGTACAAACCGGAGAAGCAAGGTTTTCATCCAACCACCAGCCTTTGCGGACATCGGAGGTTTCGATCTTGTCGTAAAGAGGTTTATTTATTTTTTTCCATGCTCCCACACCTACGTAGCCATCAGTATAGAAAGTACATAAATGCGAAGGCATGTTTACGATTCCTGTTAATACGATATCGTTGTTCTCGGTAATAATATTTGCCCACATTACGTTTTGATCGGCTGCATTCCAGAATAAAGGACTGGATAATTGAGCTAAAGTGTAAGGACTTGCTCCGGAAAGCAATAAAGCGCTGTCAGCATCGGAGGCTGCTTCTTCCCAATTGTTCATCACCAAATTAACACGTGCACGGAGTCCATAAGCGACAGCCTGGTCTACATAGCCTTTATCCATGCGTTTGTATCCTTTCAGAAGTGTAATAGCCTCATTCAAGTCGCCCATAATTAATTCATATACCGCAGCAACGGTAGCTCTGGGATTGTTTACGGCTTCTTCTGATGTGGTTTTTTCAGTTACAATCGGCACACATTTGGCGCTTTCATTGCCTTTATAAGTAAACTGATGGGTTTGAGCCAACGAAAAATAATCAAAAGCACGAACAGCCAAAGCTTGTCCTCTGTAGGCTTTCAATGTGGCATCTTCCACCTCTTTATCGACTGAACCAAGGATTAAATTAGCAGATAAGATTTGTTTATAAAACAAACTCCACATAAAAAGAGTTCTGGTTCCGGTATAAACCCTGTCGGCAAAACTGGCGTTTGTGGAAAACCAGTTGTATCCTACGTTGGCACAGGTCATGTCGGCACCGTTACTGTCCATATAAAGGCAGGCGGCAGCATAACCGAAGTCATTGTGATAATCCTCGCCCAATACACCATACAGGGCAATCATGTCGGCATTCATGGCTGCAACATCAGCAGCAAGTAATTCCGGATTGGCCTCGGCAGCAGCTTTTTTCTGTTCTTCTGTCACAATGCTTCCCAAAGGTGCTGTATCAAGCATTCCTTCACATCCCGCAAACAAGAGGGGAAATACAGCTAGAATAAGAATTCTGTTTATTGTTTTCATACGAATGTAATTTTTTGATTGTTAGAAAGTAAGGCTAAGACCTCCTGAGATTGAACGAATCGGAGTATCCATAGAAGCTGGAATGGTTGTGAAACTCTGACGGTGATCCAGACCTTTGCGGGCTGAAAGCAAAGCCACATTGTCGGCTACACCATATATGCGCAGTTTACTAATTTTTAAATTTTTCAGCCATTTGGCGGGCAAAGTATATCCCAGCACGATATTCTGTAAGCTCAGATAATCGGAGCTGATCAGGAAACGGGTTGAGGTTGAATTTGCATATTGATCGTTGGCATCTACTTTTGGAACATCGGTGTTTGTGTTGTCCACTGTCCAGGCATCAAGAATATCAGTATGCCAGTTACGTCCTGCTTCACTGCTATAGCCTGAGTGCATCAGGTTTGCATAAGTATTGTCGTATATGCGGCCACCCATCTGATAAGCAAAGGATAGGGAGAAATCAACTCCGTATACATCCAGGGTTGTTCCAAAACCTCCAAATACTTTGGGCAGAATGTCGCCCTGTTCGTATTGAGTTGCATCAGCCCAGCTGTCTGTGAGCGTTCTTCCTGTTACAGTACCCTGATCATCGGTCTGATCCTTATACCAAAGAGCCGATCCGGTCATGGGGTCTACACCTGCATATTCACGAATGTAGAAGTTGTACATTGACTCACCTTCTTTGTAAATATAAGAACCGCTGATCCATTCTCCTTCCAATTCTTCGTGCAGTGCCAGAATTTTATTTTTCAGGAAGTTGGCGTTGGCATATACATTCCAGGTTAAGCTGTTGGTTTTGATGATATCGCCGCGGAGATCCAGTTCAACACCTGAGTTGCTTACAGAACCAATGTTCATCGGGAACAGATCGTATCCCAGAGAGGGGGATACCGGTTTGTAGTACAGCATATCTTCTGTACGGCGTGAAAAGACTTCCACTGTACCGTTGAAACGTTCTTCGAACAACGAAAAGTCAACACCAGTATTGAAATTATAGGATGTTTCCCAGGTAATATCTTTATTACCCTTATAATACATTTTGGTAGCAAACTGTCCGTTGTTTTCTGAAACCTCAAATTGATCCAGATAGGGATACAGGTTTAAAGATCCGCCGCTGTACAAGAGCTTATCATTACCCTGGGCACCATAGCTGACTTTGAGTTTTAATAAATTCACCTGATCAATGCCTTCCATAAAACTTTCGGAGCTTAAATCCCAGGCAGCACCAACCGACCAGAAATTACCCCAACGATTCTCGGGAGCAAAACTCGAAGAAGCATCGCGACGATAAGAAACTGAAGCAAAATACTTGGAATCATAATCATACAGGACCCTTCCAAGATATCCCATGGTTGCGTAATAGTTTGAATTGGAAGAAGTGCTGGGTTGCAGAATAGCGTTGTTCAATTCTGCAACTTCGGGCTGATACAATTTCTGTTTAAAACCGCTCAAACTTGCTCTTTTGTATTTATACGATTCGTAGCCGGCAAGTACATCCAGATTATGTAATCCGAATTTACGGACATAATTCAACAAAAATTGCAGGTTTTCACTGAACAAATAACTTTGGGCTACTCCTGTACCACCACCCATTTCTGCAAACTGTCCGTAATAAGGATTCAGGGTATAGTGATAACTTTCGTTAGCTGAAGCAATTCCATAATTGGCTGTCAACTTAAGCCCGTTGATGATTTCGGCAGTAGCAAACCACTTGCCGACAAGATAATTTGATTCATAAAACTCCTGATTCAATTCTATAGCCGAAGCAGGATTAGATTGTGACATGAAAGGGCGTTTTGCATTATTTACTCTGGCATCACCATAATCGTACATGGTGTATCCGTTGGCATCAGTCATGATTTTGCCTGCAGCATCCCTGATATATAATGGATAAATCGGGGCGATGTTTGATGTCAGGAAAAACAGGTTACCCGAAGAACGATCTTCAGTTTGTTCATCGGGATATTTGCTGTCTGTTTTGGAATAAGCCATATTCGTACCGATTTTCAGCCATTTCTTAGCTTGATAGTCTGCGTTAACACGGGCAGACAAACGCGAAAAATCAGAATTTTCAATAATACCGGTATCGTCCAGCTTACCCATAGATGCATAATAACTTAATTTATCGGTTGAGCCGCTTACATTGACATTGTATTCCTGACGCAGGTTATCTGACTTGAACAATTCTTGATACCAATCATCGGGTAAGTAAGTAAAGGTTCCGTCTGTATATCCCAATGTCGCATTCGGATTTAGTTTAAAGTTATTTCCGATAAGCCTCTGACCGGTTGGTACCGTATAAACCAAATATCCAAGACCCCCCTGAGAAGCATCCAATAAATTTTTGTTTGCATAGTCGTGAGCAGCCTTTGAACCAGAAGCAGCCTTCATATTATATAAAGCCTGATAAAATGTTTCATAATACATCGCAGGATCTGTCATTACACTATATGCCGGTACGGCACGTGAATTACTACCCCATTTTGCATCTACATTTACTTGCGCATCTTTAGATTTACCCTTCTTGGTAGTGATAATGATTACACCATTAGCACCTCTTGCAC
>JAAZGQ010000351.1 GCA_012511135.1 Bacteroidales bacterium
CCCTGGCCATCGGGAAAAACATGTACAAGTTTCAGCATGGCAATTGTATTGCTGGGCATTACAGCGAAACCATCATTTGCATCATTTGCAAACTTAGCTACATCACCATGTTGTAAGCCGCAAGCTAAATCTATACCACCTGTTTCTAATTCTATTTTTTGAACGTTGGAGTCAGGAATGATACGAACAACAATTTTCTCTAATTTCTTTGGTTCACGATATCCATCAAAACGTAGTAAGTTATATTCAGAACCTTCTACGAAATCACCCCATTTATAAGGGCCAGTTCCAATAGCCTTAGTTGCCCACTGTTCTTTGGGTACAGAGGTCATGTAAGCTTCAGGAATAATATACAAATTACACAAATAGTAGAGTGCCAAGCCCTGCACTGAGTTATAAGGAATTTCGACTGTATAGTCATCTAATGCCTTAATATTATCCCAGGCGATATCTCCCATCTTAGCTTTATTGCTGGAATTTTTTATTACCTCAAATGTAAACAGAACGTCTTTTGCCGTCATTTCAGCACCATTATGGAATTTTACGCCTTTCTTTAAGGTGATAGTCAATACCTTTTGATCCTCCGAAAATTTATAGGTATCAACCAGAACAGGCACTGGAGCAAGGTCGCCTTCCCCATATGCAAATAATGATTCATATACCGGGGCCCAAAGCTGCCGCCCAACGTTCTCCAAGCGGTCATAAGGATTCAAGCTTCCCGGGTCAACAGATATTGCAACTTTCATTGTATCTTTGGCAGGCTTAGGATCTGTTGTAGTACCAGAATTGTTCGAAACAGAAGGATTTGTAGTATTTTCGATCGTTTTGCTGCTTTGGCAGGCAGCCAGTGTGAAAACTAAAACAAGAGTTAAAAGTAATGCTACTAGTCTTTTCATGTTTTTACCCTCCATGATAATAATTTTTTGTTACCCGTTTTTGTTTTTTACCATTGGTAAAAGTAATTATGTTTTTTTCCCTACCACCACCTTCCTC
Source organism: Bacteroidales bacterium (assembly GCA_012511135.1). GTDB lineage: Bacteria > Bacteroidota > Bacteroidia > Bacteroidales > UBA1402 > UBA1402. Next base: position 994 of record JAAZGQ010000351.1, read on the forward strand.
AAATTAATTGTCATTGGGAACAGTTCATTATGATTAATACAAATGACAAGCAACAAAATGTTCTTTTCCTGTTTCCTTTATTACCGGAGTTTCGTGGAAGCATCTTTCGACAGCATATTCACATCTTGGGGCAAAGCGACAGCCTGCAGGTGGGTTTATTGGTGAAGTCAATTCACCCTTAATCGCAATTCTGTTTTGTTGATGGTGGATGTCTGCAATTGGAACAGCCGAAAGTAGTGCCTTCGTATATGGATGTAATGGGTTTTTGTATAATTCTTCCGTAGAGCATTGCTCAACGGAAACGCCAAGGTACATGACCATAATATAGTGAGATATATACTTAACGACTGCCAGGTTATGGCTAATGAAAAGGAACGTTGTTCCAAACTGATCTTGCAAATCCTTTAATAAATTTAATATCTGAGCCTGAATAGATACATCAAGTGCTGACACAGGCTCATCACAAACGACAAACGACGGATTAAGAGCAAGAGCTCTCGCGATACTAATTCTCTGCCTCCTGCCACCATCAAGCTCGTGAGGGTAGGTCATCCGATATCTTGAATCAAGCCCCACTATTTTCATCAGATCATCTACCCGAGTATCAATCTCACTTTTATTAAATTTTTTCGCAATTTTTAAAGGCTCAGCAATAATCTGACTCACTGTCATTCTTGGATTTACGGATGAGTAGGGATCTTGAAAAATCATTTGCATTTTCCAACGGAGCTTTTTCAATTCATCTTTGCTGATGTTTGTTACGTCTTGATTATCAAAATAAATTTTCCCGGCAGTGCTATCAAGCAGCTTAATGATGACCCTGCCAAGGGTAGATTTCCCGCAGCCTGATTCACCAACAACGCCCAAAGTCTGTTTCTCAAATATTTTTAAATTGACACCATCAACTGCGTGTAATGTACCGGCCGGAGTAGGAAAATGTTTTTTTAGATTTTGAGTTTCTACTTTTATATTCATAATATCTCTCCCAGCGTAAACACTATTATGATCAATCACCTTGTCTTTTTGATTCGTTCAGCAAAATGGCATCTAACAAAATGCCCATTGTCAACTTGAGTTAAATCAGGTTTTTTCTGA
>JAAZGQ010000352.1 GCA_012511135.1 Bacteroidales bacterium
TAACAACATCGTCCCGAACTTCACCACCTCAGGCTATGGTCTGACCCGGGAAATGGCAGAACTTGCCAAGCGCTACTGCGGCGCGGTAGCGGTCAGCTGGTATCGTAACGATTACACCCTTAGGGCGATCCAGCTCTTGCTGGACGTGGGTGTCAAGACCAATATTCACTATGTTTTGGGGAAGAATTCGATTGACGAAGCCATCACCAGGCTTGAAACGGACGACTTTCCAAAGGGTATCAACGGGTTGGTGCTGCTTCTGCACAAACCTGTTGGGTTAGGTGCCAGCTCCAACGTGCTTTCACCCAAGGACGAGCGGGTTGCCAGGCTATTCAAACTCATCGATAGGGGCAAGCACAGGTTCAAAGTCGGGATGGACAGCTGCTCCGTGCCTGGGATCGTCAACTTTTGTGAGAATGTCATTCCCGAAGCAATCGATCCTTGTGAAGGGGGTCGCTTCAGCTGTTATATCAGTCCGGATATGGTAATGCTGCCTTGCAGTTTCGATCAAGAATACCGCTACGGCGTCTCCCTGCGCGAGCAAACCATTGAGCAAGCATGGAATAGCCCGGCTTTTGAGGAATTTCGGGTCAGTCTCAGATCGCGCTGTTCAGAGTGTGGGAAGCGCGAAAACTGCATGGGCGGATGCCCGCTGTTGCCCGAGATTGTGCTTTGTAATGACAAACCTATATTTAGTTCTAACTAAGGAGAGAACAAAATGAAAATCCGCACTGATTTTGTGACCAATTCAAGTAGTGTTAGCACTGCAGAAGTTGTCATTGACAATCCTGTCCTGCTTGAGATCCTGCAGAAGTACAAGGATATGGGGACTTTTGATCTTCGTTGTCCAGATTTTGCAATTGGAAATTACAATGGTTTTGGCTCAGTTCCTGAAAAAGTATCAAAAACACCTGCACTCTCTGTCTGGCTCTCAGAAGATTCTTGGGGCAACGTACCTTCCAATTTGACAGCAATCGTTGAAAGCATTTTGGACGGCTTAAGAGGAGGATATGCAATCAAGGAGGAAAACCTGTTTACCCAGATGAAGAATGAATTGGAAGGAAAGCAAAAAGAAATTGACACAGCATATAAACATGTTGCCTGGAAAAGAAGTTATTCATGCAATGATGATGATGACTACTATGGGGAAATGGAAGAGACTGAACTCTTTACTTTTGATCCGCTTACAGGTGAAGATTATCACTTTACGAAGGTAGCTGGGATGGGAGAAGATGAAAAGATCGAAGAGGGATTCGTCTTTGCAGAAAAACACATTGTCAATGGTGAGGTAGTTGTCGATTTTGAGTTTGAATCTGAGGACGAAGGTAAAAATGACGAGGAATCAGGGGACGAAGAATCCGAGGACGAAAATTACGATGAATAGAGCAGTATTTGCCTCATGCAGGTGAGTACGCACAGCCACTGATGAGATCAACAATCATTAAGGATTGACCTTTACAGAATTCAATAACACTATAGAGAGGAATAACATTATGAAAATCCGCACTGATTTTGTAACAAACTCAAGTAGTGAAAGTACTGCAGAAATTGTCATTGACAATCCTATGTTATTAGAAATTCTACAAAGATATAAACACTTGGGTGCCTTTGGGGAATCCCCTTTTTTTGGTATTGGGGAATATGTTTCTGGGAATGAAGTGCCTGGTATCAAAACGCCTGCCTTTCAATTCTCCGAAGCTTTGTATGGAGAGGGTTGGGCAACCGTGACATCTTCCCCCAAGACCCTCGATGAAGTATTGGGCGAAATAATCGCGATTATTAGTGACAGTACTGATTTGAACAAAGAATTAATTGCGCAAATGAAGGAGGAGTTGAGACAAAAAGAAGCAGAGATTAAGAAAAATTACGCATTGGTCTATTGGTCCAGTATACAAGAAGGTGAAGATTTGCCTGCGGTACATGGCGAGGAATTTACTTATGATCCTGAAAACGGAGAGAAACATCGCGCTTATAGCTCAACCGAAGTAATTATTGACAACCCTATCTTGGTGGAAATCCTGCAGAAGTATCAGGATCTAGGAACCTTTTATCCTGAACCAGGTTTTTCTATTGAAAATTATGAAGATAAGGTCGGGTTATCTCTGTATAGACCGGTATGATTATTTACAAAGTATCCGAGGTGATTGTTTACAACTTTGATTAGTATAAAAGGCATGAAAACCAGGAGGTAGCCATGCCTTGGAAAGCAAAGAGCAAAGCAATGCTGA
>JAAZGQ010000353.1 GCA_012511135.1 Bacteroidales bacterium
ACAGAACATTTATACGACGGTTTGCACGTGATGACTTTTGCCCCTGGCTTTACGGCTTCCAACGTGCGTTTTGCAGCTCTTACTGCCGACGGAAGCCCTCAGGGAGAGAGTCCCCGTGATGAAAATACTATGATGTCGGCTGAATGCGTAGCCAAACATATGTTGCGGGGCATTCTAAAACGTCGTGACCAAATGATTCTGACTCCCATAGGCAAAGCCAGTGTGCTGGTTAACAAATTCTTTCCCAAGCTGGTCAGCCGGGTGGAATACAGGATCATGAAAGCCGAGCCCGACTCTCCCCTTTCCTGAGCGGGATTTTATTCCCAATTAAGGATAACTTTACCGCAGGCTGCAGACTCCATTACATCGAAAGCTTTCTGAAAATCGTCCACCTCAAAACGATGTGTTATGACCGGACTCAAGTCTATGCCAGTAATCAGCATTTGCTCCATCTGGTACCAGGTTTCCCACATTTCGCGGCCATAAATACCTTTCAAAGTCAGAGCTTTGAAAATAATTTCGTTCCAGTTGACCTGAGTGGTATCGGGCAAAATGCCCAGCAGGGCTATTTTGGAACCGTTGTACATATTCTCAATCATACTTTCAAAGGCCTGCGGCGAACCCGACATTTCCAGCCCAATATCGAAACCGTGCATGTGTAATGACTTTACCACGGCTTCTATGCTTTCGCCTTTGGCCGGATTTACCGTGTGGGTAGCACCCATTTTGCGGGCCAAATCCAAACGGTATTTACTAATATCGCTTACCACTATGTAACGGGCCCCGGCAAAGCGGCAAATTGCCGTGGCCATGGAGCCTATAAGGCCGGCTCCGGTGATAAGCACGTCTTCGCCTATCAGGGGAAACGACAAAGCAGCATGCGTTGCGTTGCCGAAGGGATCCATGATAGCCGCCATCTCGTCGCTGATGCGAGGGTCGAGTTTTACAATGTTCGAGGCCGGGACCACCAGGTATTCAGCAAAAGCACCGTCTCGATTTACCCCAATGCCGACCACGTTTTCGCAGACGTGAAGTTTTCCCCGGCGGCAATTGCGGCAATGTCCGCAAGCGATGTGTCCTTCGCCCGTCACCCGGTCACCGATTCTCAGATTTTCCACACCTTTGCCCATTTCCACTATCTCACCTGCGTATTCATGCCCGATGATCATGGGTGTTTTGATGGTACGCTGTGACCAGGCATCCCATTTGTAAATATGCAGGTCGGTGCCGCAAACAGCGGTTTTGCGGATTTTTACCAATACATCGTTGATGCCCGGCTTAGGGATGGGCCTGTCGCACATCCAGAGGCCTTTTTCGGGACTAAGTTTTACTAAAGCTTTCATCTTGCAAAACAGTAAAAAACTTATATGTTCTTATAATTCAATACTTTAATTAAGCTATTCAAATAACGCCCAGGGCTTTGCCCACTTTGGCAAAAGCAGCAATGCAACGATCCAGTTGCCCGGGTTCGTGGCCGGCCGAGAGCTGCACCCTGATGCGGGCCTGTTCCTTAGGCACAACCGGATAGGAGAAACCTATCACGTAAATGCCTTCGTCCAGCATGCGCGCAGCAAATTCCTGCGAAAGCCTGGCGTCGTACAGCATCACGGCACATATGGCTGACTCTGTGGGTTTTATATCGAATCCCAAAGCAGACATTTTCTGTACAAAATAAGCTGTATTGCTATGCAGTTTCTCCTGGAGTTCATTGGTGGTTTGTATCATTCTGAACACGATGATGCCGGCAGCTGCCACCATGGGCGGAATGGAATTAGAGAACAAATAAGGCCTGGATCGCTGGCGCAGCATTTGGATAATTTCGCGGCGTCCGGTGGTAAAACCGCCTATAGCTCCGCCAAAAGCTTTACCTAAAGTGCCGGTTATAATTTCGGGTTTGCCTTTGAGCCCGTGGAGTTCGGTGACTCCCCTGCCCGTTTGGCCCACCACCCCGGCCGAGTGCGATTCATCCAGCATAAGCATGGCGTCGTATTGCTGAGCCAGGGCATATATTTTGTCCAAAGGGGCCACATTTCCATCCATAGAAAATACACCGTCGCTAACTATCAGACGAAAACGCTGAGCCTGTGCCAGTTGCAACTGCTTTTCCAAATCCTCCATATCGGCATTGGCGTAACGATAGCGTTTGGCCTTACAAAGTCTCACTCCGTCAATAATAGATGCGTGATTGAGGGCATCGGAAATAATAGCGTCCTCCTCGCCCAGCAAAGGCTCAAACAAGCCCCCGTTGGCATCAAAACAGGAAGCATAGAGAATTGTATCTTCCATGCCAAAGAAGCGGGAGATTTCCTTTTCCAATTCTTTGTGCAGATCCTGGGTACCACAAATAAAACGCACCGACGACATGCCGTATCCTCTCTCTTCGAGCACCCGGGCGGCTGTTTCCCTCACCAAAGGATGATTGGACAATCCCAGGTAGTTGTTGGCGCAAAAGTTCAGCACCTCGCGGTTGTCGGCCAACCTGATGCTGGCTGACTGCGGAGAATGAATCACTCTTTCGTCTTTGTAGAGACCGGCGGAACGAATGTTATCGAGCTCGCAGCTGAGAAATTCTTTAAATTTTTCGTACATACTATTTCTTTTTATTGCTTCTAGTTATTATCAACAGGTTCTGACTTTTCGGCTTTCACATTATCAATATATCGCGACTATCAGTCAGAATACCAGCCTTTCACAGATTTCCTTCAGGGAATCAGCAGCTTTTGAGCCCTGGAGCCTTTCTCGTTGGAACAGAGCAGCACATACCACTGCTGACGGGGCAGGCGGCGAAGGTCAAAAACCTGAACCTCTTCCTGGACTGTCCCCGAATACATCAACGAGCCATTCATCCCAAAAATACGTAAGCGGTTGTTTAAATCCCGGTCTTCGGAGGGCAACCTGAGCCGGAGCATACCGTCACTGATTAAAACATCCATTTCCCTGCGATCTTCCCGGCCGGAACCCAGGGCGTCCGGTTCTTGTGCCTGCAGGGCATAGAGCCAGACATAAAACAAGCCGCCGGCATAATTGCCCGCTTTGGCTCTGAACTTTAGGTTAATCTTGCTTTTTCCTTTGAACAAAGCCGAAGGGATGTTGTAATCCACTTCCTGAAACGCATCTACATTCCACTTTCCCACCAGGCTCTCGCTGGCAAAGACCACTTCGTCCACCAGTATATCAAATTCGCGGCTCAGGCCTTCGTTGCCCCAGTAACGGACACGCAGGAACATACTGTCCTGACCGTCCAGCGGAATGGTGTAACGGATATAGCCTCCGTTGTAGGCATCTCTCCAGCTTTCGCCCTGATGGCTGCCAGTATTGGAATTGGACACAAAAATCTTGTATTTGCTTTCTGCTGCGGAATAACCGGCATCGATGTCTGCCACCAACACTTGCTCGTAACGCAACCTTTCAGCCCTGCCCGAATCGGACATCAGGCGCAGATG
>JAAZGQ010000354.1 GCA_012511135.1 Bacteroidales bacterium
AACCAACAAACGTCCGCAAAACATCATCAGCTCTTTGGAGCTGGATCCAGCCATCATGGAAAAAAGAAATATTGAACGCCAGGAACGCTATCGCAAGGTGGAAGCTGCCGAAGTTCGATTCGAAACCCATATGTGCGAAGACGCAGAATATCTGATAGTTGCCTTTGGTTGCGCTGCCCGTATTTGTCAAAAATCGGTCGAATTATTGCGTGAACAGGGCATTAAAGCGGGCTTACTACGTCCCATTACTTTGTGGCCTTTCCCCTACCAGGCCATCGATGCTTACAGTGATCAGGTTCGCTCTATTTTAACTGTAGAACTGAACGCAGGACAAATGGTCGAAGATGTCCGCCTGGCTGTCGAAGGCAAGGTGCCTGTCGGTCATTACGGCCGTATGGGTGGCATAGTGCCTGCTCCCGAAGAAATTGTGGAAGCCCTCAAAAAAAAGCTCTGATATGGATATTCAAGGATTAAAATACACTTTGTCCATATTGGCCATTCTCCTGGCCCTTGTGTCCATAGTCTGTTATTTTTCTGGTCTATTTTTCTGGTTTGCCGCCTCTGGTATAGCCGCAGTGCTTTGTAAACTGGCTGAAATCATTTTACGTATACGAAAAAAGAAATAATATGAACAATCCCATAATTGCACCAGAAAATCTGGTGTACGAGAAATCAAAACTCATCAAAGACAATGTGATGCATTACTGTCCCGGCTGCAGTCACGGCACCGTACACCGCATGATAGCCGAAGTAATCGAAGAAATGGGCATGGAAGAAAAAGCCATGGGAGTCGCTCCGGTAGGTTGCGCCGTTTTCATTTACAAGTACATCGACGTTGATTTTGCCGAAGCTGCTCACGGCAGGGCGCCCGCCCTGGCCACAGCCATGAAGCGCCTGCGTCCAGACAAACTGGTGTTCACCTATCAGGGAGACGGCGACCTGGCAGCCATAGGAACAGCCGAAACCATACATGCCTGTAACAGGGGCGAAAACATTGCCATCATTTTCATCAACAATGGAATTTATGGAATGACCGGAGGTCAAATGGCCCCCACCACTCTGGATGCCATGAAAACATCTACTTGTCCCAACGGAAGAAATGTGGCCTTGAACGGTTATCCCCTCAAAATAACCAATTTACTGGCCGAACTCGAAGGAACTTGTTACGTGACGCGGCAAAGCGTACATACTGCCGTTGCCGTCAAGAAAACCAAAAAAGCCATCCGAAAGGCTTTTGAAAATTCCATGGAGGCCAAAGGTACCAGTATCGTAGAAGTCGTTTCCACCTGCAATTCGGGCTGGAAAATGAGCCCGGTTCAAGCCAACCGGTGGATGGTAGAAAATATGTTTCCCTTTTTCCCCCTGGGTGATTTAAAAGATAAATAAACGATGAAAGAAGAAATTATTATATCAGGTTTCGGAGGACAGGGCGTATTGTCTATGGGTAAAATTCTGGCTTATTCAGCCCTGCTCGAAGAGAAGGAAGTCAGCTGGATGCCGGCCTACGGCCCTGAACAAAGAGGCGGTACAGCCAACGTTACTGTCATCATCAGCGACGAACGCATCAGTTCGCCTATTTTGAATTCCTTCGATACTGCCATCATTCTTAA
>JAAZGQ010000355.1 GCA_012511135.1 Bacteroidales bacterium
AAACTGGTAGTCCCCAGAATATAATCGATTTCACCGCGTACAAAATTCCATAGAAAATTGTCGGAGTAGAAATCAAAAATGCCGTAATTGAAGACAATGTCCCGACGTGTCATAGGGTCCAGTACCCGGATTCCGGTATGTCCGTAATGTGCCCAAACTTCTTGTCCGGGGGAGCAGCTAAGCAGGTAAATCTCTGCTTTGTCGCTCAGCGTGGGGGCTGTCTGTGCTTTGATGTCAGGGCTTATACCAACAAGCATCCACACCCAGATTCCCAAAAGGAATAAGGGTCGCTGTTGTTTGTTTATTAAAGAAAAAATACGTTTAATTACTCGTGACATCTGGCTCTGAAAAATCAAGCAAAAATAGGCAATTTTGCCGAATATGGCGGCATGAATTAAAAAAAGCAGTTTAAGTTTTGAGATTCCGATAAAGTTGTGAACTTTGCAAACTCAGATCCGACATTGCCTGAATAGATCAGAATGTAACAACAGAATACTTACGGGCCATGAAAATTAACTACAATCAATTGGGAGCCTGGATGCATCACAATACGCTGCTTGTTGTGATTTTTTTGAGTTTTGTTGCTTTGATGCTTCTGGTTTTTCTGATTATCCGCTACAAGAACAACAGAAACCGTTTACGTCTGGCGCAGGAATACCTTGCGGCAGGTAAGGAAATCCCTCCTTCGTTGTTGAAAGAAAACAGTCTCTACGCCAGGGCTGTAAAAAATGTTTTTTTGGGTGTTGGCTTGGTGTTTTTTCTGGGTTTTCTTACCGAGACCTGGGGTTGGGCTTCGGCCGGCTTCTTGTTTATTGCCCTGGGTGTGGGGCAAATGATTGTCTTTAAAAAATCCAACAAAGATTTTACCAACGGCGATTCCGACCGTTGATTATCTAAGCCGAATTTGATCTGCCTCCATAAGTTATTTAAAGTCCCTTGTTGGATTAGCAGCCTTTATTGTTTTTGATAGACTCTGACGTAGTCTATTTCGTATAGCAAAGGGAAGGCTGTATCGTCGGGCTCTCCGCCATTGCTGCCAAGGGCCAGGTTGAGCAATATATAATGCTCTTGTTTGAAGGGATTACTGTAATAACCCAAGTTGCCGTTGCTGGTTTTGTTCAGTGGAATTTCGTTGAGCAATACATCGTCCAGATACAGTTTGATGGCTTGTTCGTCCCAGTCCATGCGCCAAATGTGAAACTTTGATCCCCAGTCGGGATCTGGTTCAGTAAAATGACTTAATGGCAAAGTGGAGGAATCCCAGATGGCTTTATAACGCTGTTCTCCCCCCCAGGCTGCGTTGGCCAGAATATGGGGAACTCCTTTTATCAGGTAGTACTCCATGATATCAATCTCGCCGCAGGAGGGCCATTCCATGGTGTTACCCAGAGTCCAGATGGCAGGCCAGGAACCCCGGGCCAGCGGAATTCGGGCTCGTACTTCGAAACGGCCGTAAAGAAAAGATTTTTTGTTGCGGCTGGTGATGGAAGAAGAGGTGTAAAGCGCCTGAGGCCTGGAATTGCGCCA
>JAAZGQ010000356.1 GCA_012511135.1 Bacteroidales bacterium
GATCCGCCTCCAAAACAAGCGATCACCATGTCGGGATATTCACCGGCCATTTCCATTTGCTTTTCGGCTTCCAGGCCGATGATGGTTTGATGCAGAAACACATGATTGAGCACACTGCCCAGTGAATACTTGCAGTTTTCGGTCTGAGTGGCCAGCTCAATGGCTTCGGAGATGGCGGTACCCAAACTTCCCTGATAATTGGGATTACGGGTAATGATATCACGGCCGGCTCTGGTCGACATTGAGGGCGAAGCAACCACCGTTGCTCCGTAGCTTTGCATAATGGAACGACGGTAAGGCTTTTGTTCGTAGCTGATCTTAACCATATACACTGCCAGTTCCAGTCCGTAGAGGCTGCAGGCGTACGACAAAGCAGCACCCCACTGACCGGCGCCTGTTTCGGTGGTAATATTGGTCACCCCTTCTTTTTTGCAATAATAGGCCTGAGGGATGGCTGTATTGAGTTTGTGAGAACCAACCGGGCTGACACTTTCGTTCTTGAAATAGATATGAGCAGGCGTATCCAGGGCTTTTTCCAAACCATAGGCTCTGACCAGGGGGGTTGAGCGATAGTATTTGTAAATGTCACGTACTTCTTCGGGTATATCGATGTATCTGTCTGTTTGATTCAGTTCCAGATGGGAAGCTTCTTTCGAAAAAATGGGATACAAATCTTCTTCCTTGAGAGGTTGTTTGGTTCCGGGATGCAACATGGGCATGGGTTTCACCTTCATGTCCGCTACAATATTGTACCACTGCCGGGGTAACTGATCCTCTTGCAGAATAAAACGCTTGGTCTTGCTCATAAAATTCAGAATAATAAAGTATTAGAAAACAATAAACCGCCGATGTCTCGCTACGGATAATACCTGTTTATTGATATCGCGGCCTTAAAAAGACTCAAAAAGTCGCGGCAAAGTAAAGAAAAATAATTTGTATTAGGTATATTTTTTTCAGCTTATTCCAGTCCGCTTTGGAGAAAGCGCAGGAAATTGTCCACGTTTTCGTCATAAGCATAGCTGGGTGCCAGTGGTTTTCCGTCAGGACTCAATAATACGTAGAAGGGTTGGGCGTTGGCTCCAAACTTGTAGCGTTGCAGATAACTCCATTTATCGCCGACGCTTCTGAGTTTGCGGGTTCTTCCATACTCTTCGATCTCAATAATTTCGGGCAGCGTTGTTTTGTCGTCCACCATCAGGGTAATGAGCACGTATTCCTTCTCAATCAGATTTTTTACTCTGGCATCCTGCCATACGGCGTTTTCCATCTTACGGCAATTGACGCAACCGTAACCCGAAAAGTCCAGCAATACAGGCTTGTTTTGTTGTCTGGCAAACTGCATGCCGCTCTCGAAATGCATAAAATCGGGGTGTACTTCCTGATCGTATAGATTAAAGTCCTGGGTCGACATAGGCGGGGCAAAAGCACTGATGGCTTTGAGCGGAGCTCCCCAGAGGCCGGGTATCATATAGATACTGAAAGCCAGGGGAATGATGGCCAGAAACAGCCTGGGCACGCTCAGATGTTCCATTTTGTCGTCGTGCGGAAAACTGATCTTCCCCAACAAATAGAAACCCAGCAAAGCAAAAATAACGATCCAGAGCACCAAAAATACTTCCCGGTCCAGTATTCCCCAACCGTAGGCCAAATCGGCAACGGAGAGGAATTTGAGCGCCAGGGCCAATTCCAGAAAGGCCAGCACCACTTTGACGGTATTGAGCCATCCCCCGGACTGGGGCATGGAGTGCATCATGTTGGGGAAAATGGCAAACAGGCTGAAAGGCAGAGCCAGGGCCAGGGCAAAACCCAACATACCAATGGCCGGCCCTATAAAGGAGCCCTTGGAAGCTGCTTCTACCAACAAGGTGCCTATTATGGGACCTGTACAGGAAAAAGAGACCAGCACCAGGGTGAAGGCCATAAAGAAGATACTCAGCAAACCTTTGGTGCTATCGGCTTTAGCGTCCATTTTGGTAGACCAGGACGAAGGCAGCACAATTTCGAAGGCTCCAAAAAAGGAAATGGCAAAAAAGACCAGAATGGCAAAAAACAAAATATTGAACACCGCATTGGTGGCCATGTTGTTGAGAGCGCTGGCTCCAAAGATGAGCGTAATGGCCATGCCCAATATTAAATAGATGACGATAATAGCCAGTCCGTACATCAAGGCATCGCTGACGGCCTTTTTCCTGCTTTGAGTGCGTTTAAGGAA
>JAAZGQ010000357.1 GCA_012511135.1 Bacteroidales bacterium
GTGAGCACCGGTATGCCGTAACCGTTTTTATCGAAGGTTTTATGTTCCATTTCGGCAATGGTGTATTGCCATTTATCCATAAACATAGTACAACCCGGGCAATTGGCCACCACAAAATCGGGCTCATAGGGTTGCATCGATTCAAATTTCTTTTTGGAATTGGCCACGGAATAACCCCGATTGGCTCTGACTACATATTGCCTGAAACCAAAGCCGCAACAGTGCCTGCGTTCGGGATAGTCTATCACTTCGCCTCCCCAGGATTCTATCATACCTGCCAAAACGTGAGGAAATTCAGCTTTGCCTACTCCTTTGTCGGGAAAAATCTTGGCGTAATGACAACCGATGTGTTCCACTACCCTAAGGGGTTTGCCGGTGAAACGATTGACCAGACGATAGCGCATTTTCTCCTTGAGCTCTTCGCGAAACTTATAGATAATATCCGAAGGATGGGCAATGTTTTTGGGTAGCTCAAAAGTTCTGCCGGTGGTATCGTAAAGGATCTTTCTGGCTTTTTCGAGCATGGCCGGCTGATGTTCCCAGAGGTCAACAATTTCGGAAAACACGCCAAATGAAGTGACGCATGAAGGCACGTAGTTTTCGTAACCGGCTTCGGTCATTAAAGACAGCAGCCGGGCTACTATGGTCATGGTGGTTTCTAAAGGGACTATGTCGGTGTAGAAACCGATGCCCGTACAGGTGTGCTGGTTTTCCACATCCAGAATGTCCTTGCCCAGCTCTTCTTTGATCATTCTCAAAAAGGCCGTTTCGGATCCCGGAAAAAAGGTTTGCCGTATGCAACTGCGCTCATAAAAATACTTATCGTCGGCAATCTCTTTTTGGTATTCGTTCCAATAGTGTTTTTTTGTTGTCATTCTTTGGAAGTATTGCGATTGTAGACCAAGTTGAACAAGTCTTCGTCGTTTCTGATATTGGTTTTGTTTTTTGCCCCGGTTTCTACTTTTCGCATCAACTCTTTGCCACCGGTGGCTTCAAATATCTTGTTGATTTCCTCCATGGTGTCTTTTCGTATGCTGCGCAAAGCACCCGGCCCTTCGCCGTGGTAATTGGCACCGAATCTGGGTGCAATCTCCTCTATGTTTTCGGTATACCATTTCCACACAGGTCCCTGTTCGGTATGCATCTCGTATTTCATGGTATCGGGATGCACACAATAACCTATATCCAGAATAGTTTGTGCTACTTTTTTGGATACGGCGAACTGTTGCAGACCTTTTTCGCTTTCGACAAAATAGCCCATTCTTTGGGAAACACTCCGCAGGATAGCTATCAATACAGCGGGGATATTTCCCCGGGGACAACGGGTTTTACACGAAAGGCATTGCCCGCAGTACCAAATGGTTTCGGAACGCAACAGGGCTTCTATTTCGTCCTCGTTACGACGTTGAATGGTGTCGACAATTTTGCGAGGATCGTAATCATAAAATTCAGCCGCCGGACAAATAGCGGTACATATGCCGCAATTCATGCAAGAATGCAAGGCTTCTTCGAAGCGGACATCCTCCCTGAGTAAATCGTATAAATTTCCCATAAGCCTTCCTTTTAAAATCCGGTTTTATTTGCCCGGAACAGCCATGACTTCTTTATGAAAGGCCGCTGCACGCTGCACACCTTCGCCACAGTTAATCAGCACAGTATCGCCCTGATTGATTCGTTTTTCTGCCAAAGCCCGGTAAAAACCAGCCAGACAGACTATGGAAGCCGGCCCCAGGGAAACACCTCTTTGGTCACAGACTTCGCGGGCAAGAGCGGGCAAACCCTCTTCGCTGATACGCAGAAAACTGCCACCGCTTTTTCGTACTATGGGTGCAATCACCGGATACATACCCGGATTGCCTGTAGAAAGTATGGAAACTCTGGTTTGGGGATTGTCTATGACCGGATAATTTTTGTGGTAATCTTTGGGGAAGCCCTCTTTGACAGCCAGCTCCCAGGCCTGAACCATGGGATCGCAGAGATCCTGCTGCACCAGCAACATCCGGGGCAAAGTTACTTCGGGATAATACCGTTCTATTTCGCGCACACCTTTGTCTATAGCAATGGGACCGGTGCCTCCGGCTACAGCCTGGATATACACATCGGGCATTTTTCCCAATTGGCGCATAAATTCGAAAACCATGGTTTTTTTGGCTTCCACGCGTATGGGATCGAAATTTCCTGCAGAAATCAACACCTTGTTCTGACGGGCATAATCGGCCGCCTCTTTTTTGGCCTGAGCGTAATCGCCCTGCGAGCGAACAACTTCCTGGCCGTAACTCAGAATTTCTTTTATGGAATCCTCGTTGGTAGTAGCGGGCACAAAGACCTTAAAGGTTATGCCTGCCAGTGAAAGGTATTTGGCGTAAGCGGTGGCCGTGTTGCCGGTGGATGCTATGCAGTATTGCCTGACGCCTTGTTCCTTGAACAGAGATGCGGCCATGGAGCCGGCCACGTCCTTAAAGGTTTGCGTGCCTCCATTCAGGTCGTTGCGGTAAACCAATGCCCGGCATTCGATGCCGTGGTTTTCACGGGCATAATCGCTGAGAAAATCCCATGATTCTATAGGAATGGCACCTTCCCTGCAGGAAACTATATTTTCGCGCTTTTCGAGCGGAAGATAATCGAAATAATGCCAGAAGCTGTCTGCCTGCAGTTTGTACAAGGCTTTCAGCTGGGTGTAGTCGGCCTGGTATTCTACCTCGGAATGCTTGCTTCCGCATTTAGGACAAGTCTGATCCTGTTCAAACCAGGTTGCAAAACCGGGGCTTACATTACCGCATTGAATACACTTGAGCTGATATTTCATCATTGCTTGTTTACCAGGTTCATGTTGGGAATTTCTTTTTTGTATTCGCCGGCGGCCAGTTTTTTCTTCAGTTCGCTGAAGACAGTTATAGTGCGTTCCACATCTTCCATACGATGCGCTGCCGTGGGAATAATCCTCAACATGATTACATCCTTGGGCACTACGGGATATACTACGATAGAGCAGAATATATTATAGTTTTCGCGCAAATCCATCACGATGTTGGAACCCTCACTAACACCACCTTTTAGGAATACCGGTGTTACCGGCGATTGGGTGTGCCCAATATCAAAGCCTTTTTCTTTGAGGCCGTCTTGCAAGGCACGGACGATCATCCAGAGCTTATCGCGCAAATCCTTATGAGTCTTTAGCAGTTCCAGGCGCTTCATTGCACCGAACACCATGGGCATGGGCAGGGATTTGGCAAAAATCTGCGAGCGCATGTTGAAACGAAGATGATCGACAATGACCCGGTCAGAAGCCACAAAAGCGCCTATGCCGGCCATACTTTTGGCAAAAGTGGAAAAATAAATATCTATGCCGTCCTGGCAATGGAAATGCTCACCCGTGCCTGCTCCGGTTTCGCCCATGGTGCCAAAGCCGTGGGCATCATCCACCAACAAGCGGAACTTAAAGTCTTTTTTCATTGCAACGATCTCGTCAAGCTTGCCTAAATCGCCGGCCATGCCAAACACGCCTTCGGTGATGACCAGAATGCCTCCGTTTTGCTGTTCGGCCAGGGCCGTAGCCGATTCCATCTGAGCCCGGAAACTCTTCATATCGTTGTGCTGAAACACAAAGCGTTTGCCAAAATGCAGCCTCAATCCGTCTATGATACAAGCATGAGATTCGGAGTCGTAAACGATAACGTCGCGCCGGCTCATCAAAGTATCGATTATGGAGACCATACCCTGATAACCGTAATTAAGCAAATAACCTGCTTCTTTGCCTACAAAGTCTGCCAGGTCTTGTTCCAGCTTCTTGTGATGTACACTGTCGCCCGACATCATACGGGCCCCCATGGGATAGGCAAGTCCCCATTCCTTTGAAGCATCGGCATCTGCCTTGCGTACTTCGGGATGGTTGGCCAAACCCAGGTAATTGTTTAAACTCCACACCAAGACATCCTTTCCGTTAAAACGCATGATGGGCTGAATTTCGCCTTCGAGTTTAGGGAACATAAAATAGCCGTCGGCAGCGCCCTGATACTGGCCAAGCGGACCTGGGGTCGCTTGTATCCTTTCAAAAATATCTTTCATTAGTAGTCAGTTAAAAGATTTTACGATGCTAAAAAATGGATTGTTTTAGTATTAATTTCCTCTCTCTATAAAACAAGCAGTCAAGCTCAAGCATTTTTTGCATATTACTTGTATGAACTTACTTTTTTCAATGCAAAGGTAACACTCCAACTCAAACTCCTTCTATTCTTAACAAATTTTAATCGACGCATTTTTAGCTGATATCGGGCTTTTTGTATTTTACAACATAAAAAAATAATTGGAAATTAGAGATTTATTTTTATATTTGCGGGCTTTTTAAAAGCCCTTTTCAGAGGAAATTGAACACCCAATTTAATGCATAATTATTATATGAAGACAAAAGAAGTATTAGCAAATCTCCAAAGGAGATTCCCCAATGAGCCTGAATATCAC
>JAAZGQ010000358.1 GCA_012511135.1 Bacteroidales bacterium
GAGCCCACTCCGTTTGTTCCATCAGTGAAACATATCCTTCCCTGCGGTAAATAATCGGGATAATTAAGTATCCAATTGTTTCCTTCCAAATTTGAGCCGACAACAGTCCTTTCCTTTCCTCCAGGATCATATTCCGCCCCCGGCATATCATGCAAAACGCGATTATAGAATGAACCAGGCTGCCAAGCTCCTTCGTAATGAACGAATCCCGTTTTGGGTTTCAGGTCTTCAGCCGTTTTTTTTACTTTAATCATTTTATTGGTGTCGTTCTTATCACTGATATAATCCGCATGATGATAAGTGGTTGCATCATCTCCATACACAACTTTTCTCAAGGGCGGGGCTTCTTCCAGAAATCTCCGGACGTCATAATTTTCCTGGATGTAGTTTGTGGAAGAAATTTGTGAAGCGGATGAAGTGTTGGTTTGGAGCGCTGTAGGTTTGATTAGAGTCGCGACAAACTCCAAAGCGGGCGAGTTGGTAGGCAGCGGCGTTGCAGGCTGACCGATGCATTTCAAAGCAAAAGCACCCAGGAACCCCAGGAGCAAACACACAGAAAACCTCTTTCCAATTGTTCTCATCAAAAATGAATAAAGTTACGTTATTTATTTTTCATCATCAGAAATTTAAATTTCCAAAAAATTGGGGCTAGCAGGAGTGCACATACAAGGAGCAGTTTCCAACTGAAGGACCTTGTTTGGAGCTTGTCCGGTGTTATGGGATTATCGGGGATTTTACTCAACCCACTTTCTTCCACCATATACCTTGAACCATCCTTAGAGGTGAACATAACCATGGGCTTCAGAGCAGCATTATTTGTTTCGTTTGACTCCAAAAACATTCCGGGAACATACCCTTCGGGGCCTAAATCCGAAATACCTATATCGATATCAACCAATGTATTGGTGTAAATTTCCGTCGAAACATTTTCTTTAAAGGTAACATCTGATTTGCAAATAATAATATTTGGTAATTTTGTCTTACCGACAGGAGACGAATAAAGAAAGGTGTGCTGAAATTTTACATTTAACTTCAGAGCAGGAATGGTAAAGTTTATCTTAACCGGACGCCCGAGACTGTCTTTTTCTGTTATCTCACCAAGAATCACTTTTTTGGATTCGTCCGTACCATTATCCTCAACAGGCCCATCCGCTTTTGCTTCAAAATGGTCCTCATCCACCCAGCGCAGAGTGCCCGGAACCAAACCATTGATCCAAAGAGAGCGCGCATAGTCGATTTGCGATAACCCCTCCTCAGCTGCTGCGGAAACAGATTTTGAATTTTTACTATTATTATCCTTCTCGGAAATAACAATGATAGGAATAACGCCCCGCGGTGTCTCACTATAGTTCAGAGTCCAATACACTTCCGTACTGCAACCGGCGGCAGACCTCCTCTTTTTACCTGAATACTGGCTTCCCGGCATCTCAGCCAGAAGTAAATTATAGAAGGTTGTCAGCTGGAGTGCCGCTTCGTAGTAAACGAATCCCGTTCTGGGTTTCAGGTCTTCAGCCGTTTTTTCTATTTTAATCATTTTTTTTGGGTCGTCCTTATCACTAATATAATCAGCACGATGGTAAGTGTTTGCATCATTTCCATACACAATTTTTCTCAAGGGCGGGGCTTCCTCCAGGAATCGCCGGACGTCATAATTTTCCTGGATGTAGTTTGTGGAAGAAGTTTGTGAAGCGGATGAAGTGTTGGTTTGAAGCGCGGCAGATTTGATTAGAGTCGCGACAAAATCCAAAGCGGTCGAATTGGTAGGCAGCGGCGTTGGCGGCGGATCCCCCTTCACTATCGGAATGCCTAATACCCACACTACTAACAGAATAAAAATTTTTCTTCTGATATTAATCACAGCAATTTTTCCAAGTCTTAAAACCAGTGGCCAGCCTATGGAAAAAATCCACTAAGAGTCAACAGAAATTTTAATTTTTTATACGATTCTTTTTAGAAGAAACTCTTTCTCTCTCAAATACAATGGGTTGCAGAAGGCTAAAAAATTGCAATATTCTTTTAAAATTCCCTGGAAGCAGCCCGCGAAACGCTCAAATCC
>JAAZGQ010000359.1 GCA_012511135.1 Bacteroidales bacterium
ATTCCAAGTATGCTAAACAGCCATTTCATTGATGTGACAAAAACAAAGAGACCGCCCTGGCATAGGGCCGGAGCAGTCTCTTCTACATATTAGATTTAAGGTATGTGGTAAATGGTATGTTTTGTTTTTAATCTCCTTTTATTGCCTTGATTCCGGGTAGAGTTTTTCCTTCTATGGCTTCGAGCAAGGCTCCACCGCCGGTAGAAACATAGCTGACACCCTTTACCAGGCCGAATTTATTAACACAGGCTACAGAGTCACCTCCACCCACCAGCGAGAAAGCTCCCTTTTTGGTTGCTTCAACCACAGCTTCACCAATGGCTTTGGATCCGTGTGTGAAATTCTCAAATTCAAAAACGCCGGCAGGGCCATTCCATAATATAGTTTTAGAATTTTTAATGACTTCGGCAAAAATGGCTTCGGTTTTGGGACCTATGTCCATGCCTTCCCAACCATCGGGTATGGCATCTATCGAAACAAACTGAGTGTTGGCTTCGTTGCTGAAGGCATCTCCAATCTTGGAATCAACCGGTAAAACCAGTTCAACGCCTTTTTGCCTGGCTTTTTTCATCAAATCCAGCGCCAGATCGAGTTTGTCGTTTTCGCAAATCGAATTTCCGATTTTTCCACCCAGGGCTTTGCTGAAAGTGAAAGCCATACCGCCTGTGATAATGAGGTTGTCTACTTTATCCAGCAAATTTTCGATGATTTCTATTTTGGAAGAAACCTTGGCTCCTCCCATGATAGCGGTAAAAGGACGTTCAATGTCACGCATCACTTTTTCGATGGCCAGCACTTCGCTGTTCATCAAAAAGCCAAACATTTTATTGTCTACATCAAAATAATCGGCAATGAGAGCTGTGGATGCGTGAGCACGGTGAGCAGTACCAAAAGCATCGTTTACATAACAATCGGCATAAGAGGCCAGTTTTTTGGTAAAGGCTTTCTGACTCTCTTTGACTGCTTTTTTGGCAGTGGCTTTTTCTTCGTCACTGGCGTCTTCGGCCAAACCACGGGCTTTGCCTTCTTCTTCGGCATAAAAACGCAGGTTTTCCAGCAGCAAAGCTTCACCTGGTTTCAAGGCAGCCACCTGAGCGTCGGCCTTTTGACAATCATCGGCAAAGTGAACAGGGGCTCCAAGGCAATCGGCAACATGCTGTTGAATGGCTTTCAACGAATAGTTGAGATCGGGGTTCTTTTTGGGACGTCCCATGTGAGAACCAATGATGAGCATACCGCCTTCTTTGATTATCTTTTTCAAAGTAGGCATGGCTGCACGAATACGCGTGTCATCTGTAATGTTCTTGTTTTCATCCAGAGGAACATTGAAATCCACTCTGACAAACGCTTTTTTCCCTGAAAAATTAAATTGCTCTATCGATTGCATAAGGTCTTAAATAAAACGCCACGAAGATATAAAAATATTCTTTTATATGCTATTTTTCGGGACTTTTTTTAATCCATGTGGAAAACTTCAACCAATGGTATAGTGACTGGAGAATTGTCGGGATTGGTCTCCATAATGTCTGCCATATAGTCCCACCATTTTTTTTGAATTTCGTTAAAACCCAGATCCTGTGATGATAAATTGCCTTCAACTTTCTGAATGCCAAACAGTATATTGGTTTCTTCATCCAAATAAATGGAATAATCGCTGACTCCGCTTTTTTTGATCAGTTCGGCTATTTCGGGCCAGATTTGACCGTGGCGTTTGATGTATTCCTCTTTCATGCCGGGAGTCATTTTCATTTTAAAAGCTACTCTTCTCATGGCTGTCGTTGATTTAAGTGTTTTGAAATTATGTCGTTTTGGTATAGTTGTGTCAGATGGATGGATGGATGGATGGATGGCTTTTGATCATTATTCAAGGAAAAAACTCAGGCGCCAATGTATTGATTTGACCGCCTTAATAGACAGGTATTTTCATTCTTGCCCTTTTTAAACCTTCGCCGGAAACAGTCAATTCGATATGACCTGCTTGTCCGTTTGATTGAAGCAAAACCACCAGCATTCCGTTAAATACTTTCATCTGAGGCAGATGAAAAAGTTCGGTTGAAGTGGCGTCGCCGTTACAGGCGGCCCTAAAACGGCCCTGGCCTTTGACTTTGAATTGCAGGGAATTGCTTGCAGTGGGACAGAAATTGCCCTGAGCATCGACGATACGCACCTGTACAAAGCATAATTCGTCTTCTCCTGCCTTGATGCTCTTTTGTTCGGGAATAAGCTCCATTTGACTCGGCTTGCCGGCAGTTTTAATTTCGCTTGTATCCACAGGTTCTCCCTGATCGTTGAAGGCCACTACCCGCACTGTGCCGGCTTCGTAAACACAATCATTCCACATGAGCCGGTATCGCTCCAGGCGATTTCCCTCGTTGTGTTTTTTACGCAAACCCTGGCTTTTGCCGTTTACGAATAATTCGGCCGAGGGATGATTGGTATAAACAAAGACGGGAATGGTATCGCCTTCTTTGCCCTTCCAGTTCCAATGCGGCAGGATATGCAAAGTATTGTCGTCTGTTCTCCAACGGCTGCGGTATAAATAATAACGATCCTTGGCTAAGCCGGCTAAGTCACAGATTCCAAAATAGGAACTTC
>JAAZGQ010000360.1 GCA_012511135.1 Bacteroidales bacterium
AATTTGCCGTTGATGTGCTTGAGCAACTGGTTCAGATCGGGAAACATCAAAAAGATGGCGATGGGTTTTTGCTGGTAATAAGCCAGCCAAATGAATTCTTCGTCGAGTATGGGCCGGGCTTTTTTGAGTGTTTGCCTTATGTACTGTGGATCAAGCGGCTCAAAATGCTGTTTGAACGAAGCCCAGGCCTCGTTGAAGACCTGCGCAAAATCGCCTATAAATTTTTCGTCCTCTTTCCAGCGAAAATGTTCAAAGGAATACTCCGGTTTGTGCACCAGGCGTTCGGCAATTTTCCCCAAACGCTCGGGCAAAGGGCGGGTGATGTCCAGGTGGAAACCTTCCATTTTGTAATAGACCTCGAAACCGTAAGCCTCGAACAAGGACCGGTAATAGGCTTTGTTGTAGGGCACGTCAAAGGAGGGATGGGTAAATCCATCTACCAGGAGCCCCCAGAATTTGTCGGTTTCTCCGAAATTGATGGGGCCGTCCATGGCTTCCATGCCCTGAGTTTTTAACCATTCGCGGGCGGTATCAAAAAGCATAAAAGCAGCCTTTTGGTCGTTGACGCATTCAAAAAAGCCCATGCCGCCGGTGGGCTGATCGTAGGTTTTGGCCAGATTGAAATCGACAAAGGCGGCTATCCTGCCGAGGGGCTGGTTCTTGTCGTCACACAAGACCCAACGCTCCACTACTCCGTGTTTGAAGTAAGTGTTTTTGGCCGGATCAAACACGGCTTTGATGTCGTTGTCCAGGGGACAGACCCAGGTAGTATCGTCCCGGTAGATGCGCCTGGCGGTATCCAAAAACAGCTTCTCTGTTTGGGGGCTGTTGACTGATATGATTTTCATAGGCTGCTTGTAAGAGCCATTCGCAGCTTAACTGTCGTCGTTGGATCGCAGACGACACCATTTCGACAGGCCAGCGGCGAAGAAGCTGTATTACTTGGAATATATCTGATTGATGGTGTCGTGGTACTTCTTTTGAATTACCTGACGTTTCAACTTCAGGGTCGGTGACAATTCTCCCCCGGCTGGCGTCCATTCATCACTGATCAGCTTGTACCTGCTCAGGCGCTCGTAGGGATTGAGTTTTTTGTTTATTGCATCTATTGCCGCGGCAAACATTGATTGCACCTGGGGTAGCTCAATCAGTTCATACCTGCTTTCACAGGCAATGTTGTTGAGTTTTTTCCAATCTTCGATATAGACAAAATTGGGAGAGATCAGGGCACTGGCAAATTTCTGATGTTCGCCGATGACCATAATCTGATCGATGAGAGGCGTTTCTTTGAAAATATTCTCAATCACCTGGGGAGCAATAAACTTGCCGTTGGATAATTTAAAGATCTCTTTTTTGCGATCGGTCACCATCAAAAAGCCTTTTTCGTCGATGTGACCAATGTCTCCGGTATGGAACCAGCCCTGCTCGTCGTAAGCCAGCCGGGTGAGTTCGGGGTCTTTGTAATAACCCGGGCTTACGTTGGGGCCTTTGCAGAGTATCTCGCCGTCTTCGGCAATTTTGACTTCGACACCGTCTATGGGCAGGCCAACCGAGCCCAGTTTCACCCTGCCCTTTTCGGTCCTGTTGATGGTGATTATGGGGGATGTTTCTGTCAAACCATACATATTGATGATTTTGATGCCGGCCGCCCAAAAAACACGCTCCAGCCTGCATTGCAAACTGGCTCCTCCGCAACCGACTATTCTGACTCTTCCTCCCAACGCCTGACGCCACTTGCTGAAGACCAATTTGTCTGCTATCTTGTGTTTGAGTTCATAAAGCCAACCGTTCTCGCCGTGCGGATTGTATTTCAGGCCCAATTCCACGGCCCAAAAGAACACCTTCTTTTTGAAACCCTCCTGTTTGTTGCCTTTTGAAATTATGACCTCGTAAAACTTCTCCAAGACCCTGGGTACGGCATCGAAACCATCGGCACGAATATCGGCCAGGTCCCGGGCTATAGTGCCCATGTTTTCGGCGTAATAGATGCTGGCACCGCTGTATTGGGTCTGGTAATTGCCCAGTCGTCCTCCCACATGGCACAAGGGCAATATGCTCAGGTAATTGTCGGAAGGATTTAATTGAAATACTGAGGCCGCTGACAGGAAATTGCTGACCAGATTGCGGTGGGTAAGCATCACGGCTTTGGCTTTGCCTGTGGTGCCCGAGGTATAGATCAGTGAAGCCAGGTCGTCTTGCTGTATGCC
>JAAZGQ010000361.1 GCA_012511135.1 Bacteroidales bacterium
ACTGATTCTGGCCTCGAATTCTCCCAGGCGTCAGGAATTATTGGCAGGCCTGGGTCTGCCCTTCGAATTGAGAATTCCGCCCGAAGGCGATGAAAGCTATCCTCCGGAGCTCCAGGCCGAAGAAATACCTCTATACCTGGCACGCGCCAAAGCCGAAGCCTGCCGTCCCCTGATGGCAGAAGACGAATTGTTTATAACGGCCGACACTATTGTCTGGCATCAAAACAAGCTGTTCGGCAAACCCCGTCATAAACAAGAAGCTGTGGAAATGCTGAGGGCTTTGTCCGGAAGCAGCCATCAGGTGTTTACTGCCGTCTGCCTCACTACTCAGCAGGCTCAGCGCAGTTTTTGTTCTTCGTCCCGCGTGAGTTTTGGTCGCCTGGAGCAAGAGGAAATCCGTTGGTATGTTGAGCATTATTCTCCTCTGGACAAAGCCGGAGCCTATGGTGTTCAGGAATGGATAGGCTATGTGGGCGTGGAGCGAATCGAGGGTTCCTATTTTAATGTAATGGGTTTGCCCGTGCATCGTTTATATCGTGAATTGATGGCTTTTGGCTCCAAGGCAGATCCTGAAAAATAGTATAACAGAATTGTATTATCTTTGTCCCCGTTTTATCGGGAGAACATCCTGAACAATAATTAAGTTATGGCAGTGATCAAAACTATAGGCGTATTGACATCGGGAGGAGACGCTCCCGGCATGAACGCCGCCTTGAGAGCCGTTACCCGTTCGGCCATTTTCAACGGACTAAGAGTTAAAGCAATATACCGTGGCTTCAAAGGCCTGATTACCGGAGAGATTGCTGAATTTAAAACCCAAAA
Source organism: Bacteroidales bacterium (assembly GCA_012511135.1). GTDB lineage: Bacteria > Bacteroidota > Bacteroidia > Bacteroidales > UBA1402 > UBA1402. The sequence continues at coordinate 823 of JAAZGQ010000361.1, forward strand.
CGTCAGTAACATCATACAACAGGGTGGCACGGTTATAAAAACTGCCCGCTGCCAGGAATTTCACACGCCCGAAGGCCGTAAGTTGGCTTACGATCGCCTGCAGGAAGAAGAAATTGATGCCCTGATTGTTATTGGTGGCGATGGCACCCTGACAGGAGCCAGAATCTTTGCTTCCGAATTTGATTATCCTATTATAGGTTTACCCGGCACCATAGACAATGATATTTACGGTACCGACAGCACTATAGGTTACGATACCGCACTGAATACCATTCTGGATGCCGTGGATAAGATACGCGACACCGCCTCTTCGCACGACCGCCTGTTTTTTATCGAAGTCATGGGACGTGACGCCGGTTTTCTGGCTCTGAACGGTGCGATTGCCTCGGGAGCCGAAGCGGCCATAATTCCGGAAATCACCACCGAATTTGATCAATTAGAAGAATTAATAAAATTCGGCTTTCGCAAGTCAAAAAACAGCAGTATAGTACTGGTGGCCGAAAGCGATATTACCGGAGGTGCCATGCATTATGCCGATCGTGTAAAAAACGAATACCCCGGTTACGATGTGCGGGTAGTTATTTTAGGTCATGTACAGCGCGGAGGTTCACCCACGGCATACGACCGCATCCTGGCCAGCCGTTTGGGTAATGCTGCAGTAGACGCCATAATTGACGGTCAACGCAATATAATGATGGGCATTGACGACGATCAGGTAGTGGCAGTGCCCTTTTCCAAAGCCATCAAAAACGATAAGCCCCTGGATCGCGAATTGCTCAAAGTGCTCAGAAATCTTTCCATCTAAGCCGAAGCAATAATTTTTTTTGAACGGGTATAGGACACTCTTCTTATGATCAGGCAGAGGACTCTCTCCAAATGATCAGGCTCAGAACCTTTTTTGAACGAATTCAGAAAGTCGTCAGGGCAGACTGCAGGCCTGTGCTGATCCAGCTTTGTAGTTGTCCTTCGCTATCGGAATAAATAAAATAGGCTTCCAGCTCCGGCAGACTGTCTACCAGAGCGCTGGCCTTTTCCAGGCCCATAACCATAAATGCCGTAGCATAGGCGTCGGCTGTCAGAGCGTTTGAGGCTACGACGGTGGCACTGAGTATATTTTGCTGGATAGGCTTTCCGCTGCGGGGATCGATGGTATGAGCCAGTTTCTGCCCCTGATGGGTATAATAATTCCGGTAATTGCCCGAGGTGGCCAGGCCTTTGTTGGTCAAAGCCAGAGCGGCCTGCAGTTCCCGCTCCAGGGCCAGGGAATCGTCCAGCGCTTTGTCTATGCCTACTTTCCACAACCGGCCTTTGGGATTTTGGCCTGCCATACGAATTTCTCCTCCGATTTCGACTAAATAATCTTTGACACCTGCCTGTTCCAGGCTTAGGGCAATGATATCGCAGGCGTAACCCTTGGCGATGGCCGAAGCATCCAGTTTGACTCTGGCGTCGGCTTTGCTCAGTTTTGAGCCCTCAAGCTGTAAATATTTGTAGCCCACAAATTGCATCAGGCTGTCGATGTTAACATTGCTCAGTGATTTGCGTTGTGCCGTGCCAAAGCCCCAGGCATCTACCAGAGGTGCTACGGTAATATCGAAGGCTCCCTGAGTAATGCGGGAAATTTCCCGGGCCTCATGCAGTAGATGAACTACCCAGGGATCGCCCGACAAGTCAATAACTTCGGTGCCGCTGTCGTTGATGCGGCTGATGGTCGATTCAGGATTGAACATAGACAACGAAGCATCAAAGCTTTCCAGTTCTTGTCGGATTTCGGAATGCAAATCTTTCTTGCAGGTATAGCTGATGTGATAGCTGGTGTTGAAGATAAAGCCCTGATTGCGCTGAAATACTGTTTTTTCCTGGCAGGAAACCAGTATCAACAATAGAATAGGGATGAAGAACCGGGTTTTCATATGAAGGCTTTTTGGATAGGACGAAAGCTCAAATCTTAGTACTTTTCTTAGTTATAAAAATCGGGAAGACGATAATAAAGATGCAGCATCAAGTCGTAGTTGGGTTTTTGATTGCGTCCGTAGCCCGGAATGTAAGCCGGAACAGAATGCTCTCCGTTCCAAATCCTGAAGGTAGTTTTCATTCTGCCCGACCAACCCAGGGAAACGGGACCTGCAATTTGAATACGCAGCCCCACCAGCAATTCTCCCCATGTGGCTTTGGCCTTTTCGTTGGGGAAGTCTTTGATATAGCCTTCGTTCCAATAAGTATCCCCGAACGTACCCCCGCTGATGGAATAATCAAAAGCGGAAAAACCCAAACGGGCGCCAACGAAAAATTGATTTTCGGCGTTGGGCCCTTCGGTAGCCAGGGGCAGGTTGATTCCCGCCCTGAAATACATGCCTTTGGTGTCGAAACGAGTTGTCTGTTCCTGATTTCTGAGTAATGCCTGAGCATAGCCCAGTTCAACAAGCGGGAAAAAACGGTTCATCAGGTTGACATCCAACTGTATGGAGCTTCCCCAAACAGGAGAAAAAAAACTTCTCGCCGGTTCAACCAGACTGATGCCTAAATGTGTCCCGTGATAAAGGACAGAATCTTTGGCTGCTTTGGGCCTGGTCTGGGCCAGGGTTGTCAGACTGATTGTACTGATGACCAGTATACTATAGATATATTTTGACATGTTCTGTTAGGGCGTTCTTGATTTCAGAGTC
>JAAZGQ010000362.1 GCA_012511135.1 Bacteroidales bacterium
CTCTTCAAAATCTGGCCACTCTGGCTGCTGCTTTCTGTTGCTTTAATTTTCCTGAAAAGACGGAGCAAACCGACTATAAAAGCAAGAACGAAGAAAGAATAAACTCCGAAATATCTTCTTCCATTTTTAAACACTCCCGTTAATACAAAAGAGTCGTCAAGTGAATATTAATCGGGAAAGAAGAAGAAGAAGAAGAAGGGAAAAACCAAAGAAGGAAAGAGCCACATAACTAAGCCCCCGGAAACCGAAACTTCCGGGGGCTTGATTTATCTTTCGGAAATCAGCCTTTACACCGGCTTAATCCCCTGCTTTTCGAGTAGTTTTAAGCCCAGATCTTTGAGTTTGAACTTTTGAATCTTGCCACTGCCGGTCATGGGAAAGCTTTCGACAAAAAAGACGTATTTGGGGATTTTGTGGCGGGCAATCTTGCCCCGGCAAAATTCCCTGACACGTTCTTCGTCCATGCTGACGCCTTCGTGCAGAATAATGAATGCTCCGACTTCTTCGCCGTATTTTTCGGAAGGAATACCTGCCACCTGAATGTCTTTGATGCCTTCGAGGTGATAAAGAAACTCTTCAATTTCGCGGGGATAAATATTTTCACCGCCACGGATGATCATATCCTTGATGCGGCCGGTAATGCGATAATAGCCGTTCTCGTCAGCTATACCCAAATCGCCTGAATGCAGGAAGCCGTCTTTGTCGATGACTTCAGCCGTAGCCTGGGGATTTTTATAATAGCCCTTCATCACCAGATAGCCCCGGCAACAAATCTCTCCCTGCACTCCCGGAGGACAATCTTTGCCTGTCTCGGGATCTACTACCTTGACTTCAGTAAAAGGATAGCTCCGGCCAACCGTGGTGCAACGCAATTCAAAAGAATCGTCCACCGTAGTCTGAGTCATACCGGGCGAACTCTCGGTGAGTCCGTATACGCTGGTAATATGAGTAATATGCAACTTATCCGTAACTCTGCGCATCAATTCTACCGGGCACAAGGCTCCGGCCATGATGCCTGTTCGCAAAGAGGTCACGTCAAACATATCAAACATTGGGTGATTCAATATAGCTATAAACATAGTGGGCACTCCGTATAGAGCCGTGCAACGTTCTTTGTGAATGGAAGCCAGCACCACCAAAGGATCGAAACGTTCCACCATCACTTGGGTGCAACCGTGCGTCAGCACGTTCATTGAGGCAAGCACCACTCCAAAACAATGGAAGAGCGGCACCGGCACACAGAGTTTGTCTTCGGCCGTAAATGCCATGTGCTCACCGGTAAAATAGCCGTTGTTTACAATATTATGATGCGTAAGCATCACCCCTTTTGGGAAACCGGTGGTACCCGATGTATATTGCATATTTACTACATCATGGCAGTTTACGCTGCGTTTGATTTCGTTCAGCTTGTCGTTGTCGATGTTTTGGCCCAGCAACAATAATTCCGCTGTATTGAACATGCCCCGGTATTTTTCCTGGCCTATGTAAACAATGTTTTTCAACTTCGGAAAACGATTGCTTTGCAAATGGCCTCTTTGCGAGGTTTTGAGTTCGGGCAGCATGGTATTGACCATATCCACGTAATTGCCGTCAAAAACGCCTTCGGTTATACACAAGGTTTCAATATCGGAGTTTTCGACCAGAAATTCCAGTTCGTGCTGCTTGTAATTGGTGTTGACGGTGACCAATACGGCTCCCAGTTTAGCCGAAGCATAAAGAAAAGTCAGCCAGTCGGGGACGTTGGTGGCCCAAATACCCACATGCGACCCCTTAGTGACACCGATAGCCATCAGGCCTTTGGCCATATTATCTACTCGTTGGTTAAATTGCTTGTACGTAAAGCGCAGGTCTCGGTCAGAATAGACCAGGTATTCACGATCGGGGGTGTTTTCGGCCCAATGTTCCAAAAACTCCCCTAAGGTACGATTGCTCAATTCCATATCAGAAAGGGGTATAAACTACGGCCAGAATACGGGCCTTTGAATTATTGGCTGCGTGAACATTGTGATCTACGATGGAATCGTAATAGATGCTGTCGCCCTGAGCGAGCTTGAATACTTTTTTCCCGTAAAAGATCTCAATTTCCCCCTCAAGTACATAAATAAACTCTTCGCCCTCGTGCGAAGAAAGAGCATAACCGTTTTGGGTAGACGATTGAATATCAATAACAAAAGGTTCCATGTGACGTCCGGCCTTTTTTTGAGCCAGCGAAAAAAACTGCAAATCATTGTGGGAGCTTGCCGTATTGCTCGAAAAGCTGATGCCGGCCGGCCGATCTTCTTTGCGGCTGACCACAGGTCCCAGGTCTTCGTTGTCATCAAGAAAGGTACCTAAACGAACTCCCAGCGCTCTGGCCATTTTGACCAGGGGAGCCAGCGAAGGCAGCTGACTGTTGCTTTCGATAAGCTGAATTTGCTCTACGCTCAGGCCTGAACGTTCCGAAAAAGCTTCGATACTGATTGATTTTGATTCACGCAATCCTTGGATTTTTGAACCGATCATCTGCTGTTCTTTCATTCTTGTGTTGTTTAAAAAATTGGGCGGTAAAAATAAGCCTATTTTTTTATTTCGTCAAACTTACCGAAAGAGCTTCGGCACAACGCTCTCCATCGATGGCGGAACTGACTATGCCTCCGGAATAGCCGGCCCCTTCGCCACAAGGATACAAGCCTTCAATCCCTATACAATTTAAGCCTTCGGCCTCACGGGGCATGCGCAAAGGAGAAGAGCTGCGGCTTTCGCAGGCAATAAGCTGAGCCTCGTTACTTAGAAATCCTTTGATCTTTTTGTCAAATTGAATAAAGGCTTCCTGCAGGCGGCTGCTGATGGCTCGTGGCAATGCTTCATGCAAATTGGCAGCTTTTAAACCCGGCAAATAAGAACTGGCAGGCAGATTGGCCGAAGTACGCCCACGTACAAAATCGTCCATACGCTGTGCCGGAGCTTTGAGGCCTTCTCCGGCCAGATTGTAACAACGTTTTTCCAGGGCTTCTTGCAGGTGTAAGAGTGCCAGAGTTTCGTCCGCTTTGATTCCAGGGGGTAAAAGTTCTTTGTACTCAACCGCATCTTCCGGACGGATCTCGACCACCATGCCAGAATTGGCCCAGGCTGAATTCCTGGCTGCGGGAGACATGCCGTTCACCACCGATAAACCCTGATCCTGAGCGGCAGGTACAACAAAACCTCCGGGGCACATGCAGAAGGAATAAACCCCCCGGCCACCCACCTGAGTGACGAAGTTGTATTCTGCTGCCGGGAGATACTCTCCTCTTCCTTCGGGACTGTGATACATCAGTTCATCAATCAGAGATTGAGGATGTTCCAGACGAACACCCATGGCAAAACCTTTGGCAGCAAGCTGAATGCCCTGGCCGTGGAGCATACGATAAACATCGCGGGCGGAATGTCCGGTAGCTAAAATCACCGGCCCCGGAAATTCCCTGCCGTTGCTGCAACGTATGCCGCAAACTTTGTTGTTTTGAAGAAGTAGTGCCTCCATTTTGTGACCAAAATACACTTCGCCTCCGCTTTGCAGAATTTGTTTTCTCATACTTGAGATAATACCGGGCAGTTTGTCAGAACCAATGTGCGGGTGAGCATCCTTGAGAATGACTTCGGCTGCTCCAAATTGACAAAACAAGCGGAGAATGCGATCAACATCTCCTCTTTTTTTGCTGCGGGTATAGAGTTTCCCGTCCGAAAAAGCACCGGCTCCGCCTTCGCCAAAACAATAATTGGATTCTGCCTCAATGCGCTGCTCTCTTAAACTTTGTGCTAAATCGCGTTTGCGCTGCTCCACGGGCTGCCCTCTTTC
>JAAZGQ010000363.1 GCA_012511135.1 Bacteroidales bacterium
GCAGTCTGTGTAAGTTGTTTGCGTTGATTTCCCTCCAAATTGACGACATAAAGCTCTCTGTTTCCTTTGTTTTGGGTGATGCTGTAATAAGAAACACCGTACAAAATAGTTTTTTTGTCCGGAGAGACTTGGATGTCACTTAGTCTGCCCATGCTCCACAAAAGCTCCGGAGTCATTACATCGCCCGTAAATTCAATCTGTGGTTTTGAGATCGGAGCCTCGTTGGTGTTCTTGCCCGCTTTGGAGCTACAGGATAAACTGAGTGCTGCTACAGCCATTAGCATGAGTATTTTGTCGTTTGTTGGCATTGGTATAAGTCTTATGTTAAGATCTGACAAAGATAATCTGGTTTTCTAAAAAAACAAAAAGGTGCCGGCAAACCGGCACCTTTAATAAATTTAGTTTTTTAGGCTCTATCCGAGATAGGTCTTGAGAAATTTGCTTCTGGAAGTGTTGCGCAAACGGCGTATGGCTTTTTCTTTGATTTGCCGGACACGTTCCCGGGTCAAACCAAATTTGTCGCCGATTTCTTCCAGCGTCATTTCCTGACATCCTAAACCAAAAAACATTTTAACAATTTCGCTCTCACGTTCCGTCAAAGTTGACAAGGCACGATCGATTTCCAGACTGAGCGATTCGTTCATAAGAGAACGGTCAGCCAGCGGAGAATCATCGTTGATCAACACATCCAGCAGGTTGTTGTCTTCTCCTTCAACAAAAGGAGCATCCACCGAAATATGACGACCGGACACCTTCAGAGTGTCTGTAATCTTATCAACGGGGATATTCAACTCTTCAGACAATTCCTCGGGCGAAGGTTTCCGTTCGTTTTCCTGTTCGAATTTCGAAAATGCTTTGGTGATCTTGTTCAAAGAACCCACCTGATTTAATGGAAGACGTACAATACGGGATTGTTCGGCCAGGGCTTGTAAAATAGATTGTCTGATCCACCACACGGCGTAGGATATAAACTTAAAGCCTCTGGTTTCGTCAAATTTTTCTGCCGCCTTTATCAGTCCCAGATTGCCCTCGTTGATCAAGTCCGGCAAACTCAGGCCTTGGTTTTGGTATTGCTTGGCGACAGAAACCACGAAACGCAAATTAGCACGGGTAAGTTTTTCCAGGGCTGCGCGGTCTCCGTTACGAATGCGTTGAGCCAGTTCCACTTCCTCGTCCACCTTGATAAGTTCTTCCCGGCCAATTTCCTGTAGGTATTTGTCCAGAGAAGCACTTTCGCGATTGGTGATGGATTTGGTGATTTTAAGCTGTCTCATGCTTTATAAAATAAGAGGTGCAAAGGTAGGATTTTTTTTTGATATTTTCTGAGTTTGCCGCTGAAATATTTTCTTAGTCTTATTGTCCAAGATCTATAGCGTAATAAGCGACTTTACCGCTGGGATAAATTCCCACAATAAAAAGAGCAGCCTCACCAAAACCGGCATTTTTTTGAACGTCTCGTACTATATCTTCAAAATCGCTGACTGTTGCTATCTTATTATCGTTTACTTTGAGAATTATGAATCCTTTGCGCACACCGGCTTCCTTCAATTTTCCATCGGTAAGCCCGGTGACCTGAATGCCATAGCTGATGTTTAATTGCCTTGTGTCATTGACGTCAAGTTCTTTAAAAGCAGCTCCAAGCATTTCCATGCCGGCCTCTTTTATAATGGCTGTGTTGCCTTGTAAATTGCGTAAAATCACGTCCATGCTCAATTCTTTTTTGTCTCTGAGCACTGTGAGCCTTACTTTATCTCCGGGACGGTGGCGACTTACTTTTTCCTGTAATTCGGCAGCTCTTGTCACTTTGTCACCGTCTATGGCAATGACAACATCACCTTCTTTCATTCCGGCATCCATAGCACCACTGCGATCACCTACAGCAGCAATGTAAACCCCTTCGGTAATTTCAATATTCTTCTCTTTAGAGAGTTCCGAACTTATATCTAAGATGCTGACTCCCAGCATGGCTCTTTGTACTGAACCGTATTCTTTGATATCAGTAACGACCTTTTTAACAATACTTACCGGCACCGCAAAGGAATAGCCCGAAAAAGCACCAGAACTCGACATAATAGCCGTGTTAATACCTACCAGTTCTCCTCGTGTATTGACCAAAGCACCTCCACTGTTGCCGGGATTCACAGCAGCATCAGTCTGAATAAAAGATTCAATGCTTAAATTAGAATAGGTATTTCCCCGCTGAATGATGTTTTGATTATTGCTTCTCAAAATTCCAATATCACGGCCCTTAGCACTAACAATTCCGGCAGTCACCGTAGAGGTTAAGTTCAAAGGATTGCCTACAGCCAGCACCCACTCGCCCACTTTAAGCTCGTCTGAATTACCAAAAGTAATGAAATTAAGGCCCTTTTCTTCAATTTTTATCAATGCAATGTCGGTACTGGGGTCGGTTCCTACCACTTTGGCCAGATAATTGCGACGGTCGTTGAGAGTGACCGATATTTCGTCTGCTCCGTCAATGACATGATTGTTGGTTACAATATAACCGTCGGCAGAGATGATTACTCCTGAACCATAACCGGTTTGAGCTTGCGGTGGCTGGCGATTGTAATCACGATAGCCGAAAAAATATTCAAAAATATCCATGGGCCCATTATTTCCCGAAGAACGCATTGTTTTTGAAGCTATGTGAACTACGGTATGTACGCTTTGTTCCGCAGCCTGGGTAAAGTCGGTTTCTATGGCTGGCACAACATCGGCTTTAACCAAACGGGCAGCTTGCTCCTGTGGCTTATAGCTTTCTTCCTTGACCAGTTTGACCAAACGATCAGAAAGTTTGGAAACCGTAAAATAAGATACTCCGGCACTCATTAGTACCAGTGCCACTACAATTAAAAGATTTTTCCAAAACTGTTTCATTGTTGTATAATTTAATTTGCTGTTTATTGTTGATATGAATTTGTGATGAATAGCTACAAAAACAATTCCTAAACGAATATTATTGCTTTTTATTTCATCCCAATTAACAGAGTATCGTTCTAATTAATAATGATTAATTGCCTCTTTAACAAGAATTTGGGTTTTATGCACTATAAAAATTAATTACGGAAGCCTTTCCCTTTTTTACAGACATTTTGTCAGTATAAAACAAGAGCTAAGTAAAAAAAGGGACAAAATGGTACAAATCACAAATTATGCATTATTTTTGCACCCAAGCAGAGAACCGGCTTGTCGCTTTTTTAAAGAGGAAAGTCCGGGCAACAAAGAGCACCATACTTTCTAACGGAAAGCTGTTTGTGAAAGCAGAGTTAAGGTAACAGAAAAAAACCGCCTCCCCCGGGAGGTAAGGGTGAAAAGGCGGGGTAAGAGCCCACCGCTTCTTCAGCGATGAAGAAGGCCGTACCACTTATGGGTTGCAAGGCCAAGTATACCGGCGGTTTAGGGTTGCTCGCCCGATGCCGGAGGGTAGGCCGCTGGAACTTTGTGGCAACACAAGGTCAAGATAAATGACAAGCACTTAGCAATAAGTACAGAACCCGGCTTATAGGTTCTCTGTTTTTTGAATATTCAAGTATAACTACATATATTACTAGTTAAACTATTGACCATAAAGGTTCATGAAAGCATCACCAAACAATATCCGTAAACAAATCCGGACCTTCCTGAGCTTTATATCAAGGGACATCTGGCGGATCTCTGAACACGAGGTCGGCGGATTGAGGCATCGCATCTACAATATCATAAGAACTATTATTCTGGCCAGCAAAGGCTTTTCTAATAACGAACTGGTAACCAAAGCCTCCTCTCTGACTTTTTTTTCTCTCTTTGCCCTGGTACCATTGCTGGGATTGATTCTGGGCATTGCCAAAGGCTTCGGTTTTCAGCAATTGATAGAAACACAATTGATCAGGTCTATGCCCGGTCATACCGAAGTGCTGGACTTTTTGTTCAGCTTTGTCGAATCAATACTGGAAGTTGCCGGAAGCGGAGTCATAGTTGGTGTAGGCATCTTGTTTATCATCTTCTCTGTCTGGGCTATTCTGAACAACATTGAAATATCTTTCAACAAAATCTGGCAAATACCCAAAAGCAGAGGCTTCTTGCGTAAGATTACAGATTACATGGCTCTATTGTTGATTATTCCAATCTTATTGATTATTTCGAGCGGTGCCTCGATCTTTCTCAATACCATGATGGAAAAGTCAAGTATTTTAGCCGCTGTCAGCCCACTGGTGAATTTTCTCATGAAATTGTCGCCTTTCTTTATTTCCTGGTTATTGTTTACTCTGCTGTACATTCTGGCACCCAATACCAAGGTTCGCTTCAAAAATGCGGCTATATCGGGTTTGATAGTGGGGACCGCCTTCCAGATTTTTCAAAGTCTGTACATTGGAGGTCAGTTGTGGGTGAACCGTTACAATGCCATTTACGGTAGTTTCGCGGCTTTCCCCCTTTTGTTGCTTTGGTTGCAGCTGGCCTGGATCATGGTGCTTTACGGGGCCGAAATCACTTTTGCCTCTCAAAACATACGTAATTTCTTTTTTGAAAAGGAAATAAAAAACATCAGCGACCGCTACAGCTATTTCAGCACACTCATGATCACTGGCATCATATGCAAACGCTTCGAAAACCGGGAAGCCCCGCTGACTGCAGTAGAAATTTCCAGCCTGTATCATATTCCTTCAAGGCTTACACAACGAATTCTGAATCTTTTGATTGAAATGAAAATTATCAATCAGACCATCAGTGACGAAGACAAAAGAGTGATCACTTACCAGCCTGCCATGGATATCAACCAGATCACGGTGGGCATGATACTTAAGTCTATGTTTGATTTTGGAACTGAAGATTTCAAAATGGATATTCAGGGCCGTTTCCGCCGGCACTGGAATGTAATGCTGGATATTGAGAAAGAGCTTGAGCAAAAAGGTGACAAAGTACTAGTCAAAGATTTATAATCAAATCACTTAAATACTACATCAATGGCAAAATCAAGAATTATTTGGATCGTTCTTATCGTTGTAGTCCTTTGCGGCTTGTGGCTAAGCAGAATCTACAACAGCCTGGTCACAGCAGACGAAAACGTAGCCAATGCCTGGTCTCAGGTAGAAAACGTGTATCAGCGCCGCCTGGATTTGATTCCTAATTTGGTGAGCACGGTGCAGGGCGCAGCCGATTTTGAGCGCAACACGCTGAACGAAGTTATTCAGGCCCGCGCAGCAGCCTCTTCGATCAATCTTGATGCCGGCAATCTGAACGAAGCCAATCTGGCGGCTTTCCAGCAGGCACAAGACGGCCTGGGACAAGCTCTGAGCCGACTGATGGTGGTTATTGAGCGTTACCCCGAACTCAAGGCTAATCAAAACTTCCGGGACCTCCAATCGCAACTGGAAGGCACCGAAAATCGAATTGCAGTTGAACGCAATCGCTTTAACGAAGCTGTACGTATCTATAATACCTCCATCAGGCGTTTCCCAAGAAATATGATAGCCGGAATGTTCGGTTTTGAGGCCAAAGCCTATTTCCAGGCTGATGAAAATGCCCACAAAGCACCTCAGGTACAATTCTAGCATATGAACAATTTTCTGCGCGGCTGCTTATTGCTCTTGTCTTTTTGGTTAAGTCTGAGCTCTCCTGCACAGATTCCCTCAAGGCCGGTTCCTCCGAGGCTGGTAAACGATCTTGCCGGACTGCTGGACAATACTATGTCCTATAAACTCGAACAGGATTTGGTGGCCTTCGACGACAGCACTTCCAACCAGATTTGTCTGGTTATTGTGAATGATCTGCAGGGTATGGACATTCTGGATCTGGCTTTTAAAATCGGAGAACAATGGCAGGTAGGTCAGAGTGGTTTTGATAACGGAGCTGTTTTACTGATTAAAACAAAAACGACTACAGGAGGAGAAATTGCCATCGCTACCGGATACGGCCTGGAAGCCGTGTTGACCGATGCCGTCTGCAAGCGGATCATAGAAGAAGACATGCTACCCCTGTTCCGACAGGAACGTTATTACGAAGGCATACAGGCTGGTTTGGAGCGAATAATGCTGTTAGCGTCCGGGGAATTTGCTTACGAATCACCTGATCAGGATCTTATAACGGCTTTCGGCTTCTTTGCTTTGTTTGTTTTCTTTATCATTGTCTTCGTAGTACTTCTAAGCAAAAAAAACAAGGGAAACAACAACGAGGGCGGAACAAACAAAGGTAAATTTACGCTGAGCGATTTAGCTAAAGCCGTCCTTTTGTCAGGTATGGCCTCCGGTGGTCGCTCCAGGGGAGGTTCTTTTGGCGGCGGCACAGGAGGATTTGGAGGTTTCGGGGGTGGACGCTTCGGCGGAGGAGGCGCAAAAGGAGGCTGGTAATCAGACCTATAACGCCCTTCTAATCATTTTCTTCTTTATTTTTATCGCCTATTTCCTTGCTTTCTTCCAGTTTCAAAGCAAGATCACCTTCTTGTTCCACAATAATTTTATCGATTCTGGCACCATCCATATCGACTATTTCAAAGCCAAAACCTTTCCAATGGAGCTTCTCCCCTTCTTTTGGGATATGTTCCAATAAGCTCAGAATCAAACCGCTGATAGTATTGTAATTGAATTCTGCGTAATAATCTTCCAAATCGAAATGGGCTAGAAAATCATAAAAAGAAGTCTGACCATCAACCAGCCATCCTCCTTCTTCTCGTTCAATAATTTCCTGTTCCTCATTCTCTTCGGGCACTGAACCTATCAAGGCCGTCATGATATCTTTGAGGGTTACAATACCTTGGATTTCTCCGAATTCGTCGGTGACCAGCCCATATTTCACATAAGCTTGCTTTATTTGTTCCAGGGCACGATATACATTAAGATTTTCGGGTAAATACAAGGCAGGATGCACTAATTCTCTCAAGTTGAAATCCGGCTGGTCAATTTGAAGAAAAAGATCCTTAAGAAAAACCACCCCCAGCAACTCATCTAGTTCGCTATCGGCAACCGGATACACATTGAACAAATTTTGCTTGATCAGGTCGCTTGTATATTGATTGTCACGGGAAACATCCAGCCAAACCAATTCGCTGCGATGGGTCATAATCGATCCGACATTGCGGTCTCCCAATGTAAATACTCTCTCTACAATATCCTGTTCAACCTCTTTAATCTCTCCCCCATCTGTGCCCACCTGTATGATGGCTTTAATTTCTTCTTCTGTTACCCTGCCGTCTTCGCTGGGACTAATGTGAAACAAACGCATCAGTCCCTGAGTCGAAACAGATAAAATCCAAACAAAGGGGGCGGCAATTTTGGAGAGAAGCTCCATGGGGCCAACAATTATCTTTGAAGTTTTTTCCGCGGCGCTCATACCAATGCGCTTTGGAAGTAACTCTCCAAATATGAGAGTAATGTAGGTAACAACAACCACAATTATTGTTTTGGAAAGCCCGGAGGCAATGGGCTCCAGTAATGGCCATTTAGACAAAAAGCCGGCAAAATCAGCTCCCAGGGCTTCACCGGAGTACAGACCGGTTATAATACCTATCAGTGTGATGCCTATTTGAATGGTCGAGAGGAAACGTTCCGGCTTTTCGGACATTCTCAAAACTCGCCTTGCAGGCAGATTGCCTTTTTTTGCATCTGTTTCCAGCCGGCTTTTGCGCGAAGAGACCAGAGCGATTTCTGACATCGACAAGAAACCGTTCAATAAAATCAACAATAAAATGATGAGTATTTCCATTACGTAAAGAGGAGAATGTTATACGGCAGATTTACTGCGAGCTATAAAAATCAATCTGCAAAGTGCATCATGCGGCTCAGATATTTGCCCAGGATATCAAATTCGATATTCACAACACTTCCTGCCTTGA
>JAAZGQ010000364.1 GCA_012511135.1 Bacteroidales bacterium
ACCCACCCCCATGAAGATCACATCGGCGGCATGACCGTCGTATTTCGCGCTTTTAAAATTGAGCGGGTTTATATGCCCAAAGTCACTCGCAACACTAAAGCCTACGAGGATTTGCTGAAGTGCATCCAGGCTGAGGGGCTGAAAATAAAAACCGCTTCCGTCGGTGTTGATATTATTAATTCTGAAGGCCTGCGAGCGGGGATAATAGCCCCCGGCAGTGCGGCATATGAAAGTACTAATGATTATTCCGCGGTGCTACAACTCACCTTCGGCAAAGTAAGTTTCCTGTTAACAGGGGATGCCGAAAAGCAATCTGAGCAGGAGATGCTGGCAAACGGGACCAGCCTCAGGGCAGATGTGCTAAAAGCAGGACACCACGGCAGCTATACTTCTACTTCGCCGCCATTCCTGAGCGCGGTCAAGCCTGAATATGCTGTTATCTCATGCGGCGCTGGTAACGACTATGGTTATCCTCACGCGGTGACCCTGCAAAATCTCCGTGGGGTTCAGCTATTCAGGACCGACCTGAATGGAAATGTTGTCTTCACAACAGACGGAGAAGATCTGCAGGTTTCAGCCGAAAGAAGGTAAATTTCTGTTAAAACAGCGTTCTGCATGATACTTTGAACTGGAAATATTCCGACGGCAATGGCGCAAATTGTCTAATCCGAAGTATAATTAAGGTAATAATTGAATAATAAAACCTGAATTTTCAGGAGGATGGAAATTATGGGTAAAAACGATCGGCCGATTGGCCGGGAAAAACGGGTGGGGTCCAGCAGCGCGGAAGTAAAAAAAAGAGGCGACGGAATCGGCCGAAAGGACGCTGGACCGGTCGGCGGGGGCGGCGGATTTTTCGGGCAGTCCCGGCCACCGGGACAGTCAGGCGCGCCGCAGTCGGGCAGTTTTGGCCCGGGCCGTAAAACCACGGGAGGGACAGGCAAGATCATTGGGATGCTAGCCGTTCTTGCCGTGGTCTTTTTTATTTCTAAAATGGGCGGCGGTCTCACTCAAGTTTGAAACTTTAAATTTAGAAATTCACTAATATCAAGGCTTTGAAGGCAATATTAACAGACGTACCACTGTAAGCGTCAAACAAGCCAGTACCTGATAAATGTAGTTATCAGCAGAAGCCATCATCAGCAACACTTTTTACCTTTTTATACTGTCTCCGGATCAGCTTTTTAAATTCTGTATCCGATAGTCCATCGCCGGCATCCACGCCGTCCTCCGAAAGCAAATCATAAAAATATTCGGCATAGTCTCTATCTTCCCGCACCATTTTCTTGTAGCGGGCTAAGATCTCAGTCTGAAAGACCAGCTCGAATATATACCGGGGGGCTTTGCCTGACAGGTAGTCATTTACCAATCCCATCATGTAATCAATGTTTTTCCCCATGTCAGTCTTCCTCCCAGGCATACTTTTGGGGTTTTGCATTACCCGGCTGCGGTGTAAATATCTTTTCCGGTATAGCTGCACTTCCGGGCAGAAAGTCTTCAACTGCGGATATGTAACCTGCCCTTCCTAAGTTAGGGGCATTGGTAAAAATCCATGTTAAATATTCAAATGGATTCAAGCCATTTTCCCTTGCGCTTACAATCAGGCTGTAATAAATTGCACTGGCCCTGGCGCCGTTTGGCGTGTTAGCAAAAAGCCAGTTTTTTCGGCCGATCACAAATGGCTTAATACTGCGTTCCGCGCGATTGTTTGAAATTTCAAGACGGCCATCAAGCAAATATCTCTCAAGATATTTGCGCTGGGATTTTGCGTAATACATCGCTTTACCAAGAAGGGTTTTAGGCAGGGCAGCAGTACTTTCGATCCAATTGTAAAATTCGGCAAACAAAGGCTTTGATATTCGTTCGCGTTCACTTAAGCGGTTAGCGGGGGTAAGTGAAGCAAACTGTTTTTCAAGATGAAACAGTTTGTCTAAGTAAGCAACTCCCTTTGCCCCATTGGATTCCGCTTGTTTCTCTTTGGACAAGGTTTTTAAGGCATCAAAAAATTTACGCCTCAGGTGTGCCAGACAGCCTACGATGATTATGCTCTCAGGCAGTTTGTGATAGCCTTCATATCCATCGCAATGTAAACATCCTTTGAAACTCTTTAAAAACGTTTCCGGATGTATACGCTTTCTATCGGGTTGATAGTCATAAAGGACGATCTGGTGTTTGGCTTCTCCGCTGGTGCGGTACAACCACATGTAACTTTTGGATTGTGCCGCCTTACCCGGTTCTTTTAGCACCTGCAGGGTAGTTTCGTCTGCGTGAAGCACCTCATGCGTACATAACTTAAGCTTCATCTCCTCATATATCGGTTCCAGCCAATTTTCACTGGCTTTGAGCAGCCAGTTTGACATTGTCTGCCGGGAAAGCAGGATGCCGTTTTGCTTCCATTCCTGCTCCTGACGGTACAGCGGCGATGCCATCATGAATTTCTGCACTGCTATGTGGGCAATTGTTTCGGGTGCGGCAAAGCCACCTTTGATGACGGGTTCCGGCATATCTGCCTTTACGATAGGAACACTATCGGATGTCGCTTCACAATTCCGGCAGGCATAAATATGCTGCACATGACGAGTAATTACTGCTTTGGCAGGAATTATCTTTAGTTCTTCGCGGGTTTGTTTGCCCATTGTATGCATCTTGCTGCTGCATGCGGGGCAGATACAATCTTCAGCCGGCAGTTCGTGTTCAATTATCTCAACAGGTAAGTCTTCCGGCAATTTGTCAGTTGTAAGACGTGTCCGTTTGCGGTAATGGGCCTTTACCTCGGTAATTTCCGGTTCCGATATGGTCATATCTGCATTTGATTCAGCTTCGTTGAATAAAGAAAATTGGGTGCCATCAGTTTTTTCGCTTGATGCCCCAAATTGTTTATGCTTCGCCAGGCGGATCTGTGACATAAGCCACTGTAATTGCTGCTCTAGTTCAGCGATCCTGCGATCTTTTTCTTCAATTACTTCCAGCAGTTCTTCTGCTAAATCAGCATGCGTTTCCATGAGTAAATTATACCAAAAAAAGATGCTGAAAAGTCAGGTTTTATGCACTTTTAAGGCATTTTTCTAGATATTTGTTTTTAAGAAATCTGCCGCTCGAAAACTTCTTTCTTCTTTAGCTTCTTTTCTAGTTTTGCACCTTCTATTAAGTATGATAGTTCCCTGGGCTCAAGCAACATAGTGGCGCTGTCTCCTTTGGCCGGCCAGCAAAAATGACCACGCTCCAGGCGTTTAAAATACAGCCAGAATCCATCGCCGTCCCATTCCAGGATTTTTATCCGATCCCGGTTCCTGTTGCAGAATACAAACAGTGCGTCCGAAAATGGATCAAGGGCAAAGCTGTCTTGAACAAGCATCATCAGACCATTAATAGATTTCCTCATATCTGTATGTCCGCAGCATATGTATACTGGTTTTTCGCCCCATCTCATCATAGTGCTCTTAATATGCGGCATACTTTTTTTAATAGTTCAGGATCTGTTTTTTCATCTACGGTAATATGGCAGCCACCAATTTCAATATCCAGCGTTGTTTTTGTTTCTTGCTTTGCTTCAATCTGCATCCATCCCATTGGCACTAGATCTGCGGGTTCTTCCGACTTTAATAGTCCTGCACAGGTTGCCTGGCGCAGTTTCCGCTGCCAGTAGAAGTATTTATTCTTTTTAATCCCTTTATCCTCGCAGAATTCCTTAATGTTTTGCCCGCTGCACTTCTGTTCCTGTATCACTTGCATCCACTGTGATAACCGGTACTCCTCTGCAACTTTGCGTGTATCCATACAACCACTCCAATCTTGGTTGAAAAAGTTTGCGTACTTTTTCAACTTATTCATAGTGATTGTACTGTTTTCATTACTTCTTTTCTATGTGACGGTTTGTTTGACGCTTAC
>JAAZGQ010000365.1 GCA_012511135.1 Bacteroidales bacterium
CTGATCCAAAAGATTTAGAAGCCGTAGAGCATTTCTTTATTGGCAATCTCTCCATTCACGATTATTATAATGCTGCCCGTTTCGAAACTGAAGCCCTGGCTCTGCTGGACAAACTTTTCGAAACACGGGATGTTATACTGATGAGCGGTGGCTCCATGCTTTATATCGACGCCGTCTGCTTTGGCATTGATGACATGCCCGATGTTGACACCCAACTCAGGAAAGAACTGGAAGATACTTTACAAGAAAAAGGCCTGAGCGAACTGCTGGGACAGCTCAAACTTCTGGACCCCGGGTATTATAACAAAGTGGATAAAAAAAACCACAAACGGGTGCTGCATGCCCTGGAAATTTGCCTGATGACAGGCAAGCCCTTTTCAACATTTCGCCGCAATAAGCCAAAAGACCGGAATTTTGATATTCTGAAAATTTGCCTGAACCGCGACAGAACAGAGCTCTACAGACACATAGACCAACGTGTTTTGCTTATGATTCAACAAGGATTGGTCGATGAAGCAAAAGAGCTGTATCTCTACAAAGGCTTAAACGCCCTAAGAACTGTTGGTTACCAGGAACTATTTGCCCATTTCGAAGGCCAATACAGCCTGCAGGAAGCCATCAGTCAGATTCAGTTCAACACCCATAAATATGCCCGCAAGCAACTTACCTGGTTCAGAAAAGACAAAGACTATCATTGGTTTCATCCCGAGCAGGAAGAGGCTGTTCTAAACCTGATTCAAAACTGTTGCAAAAAATAGACTTTTCTCTCCCGAAACCGGCCTATATACGGTTTAAAAACAAGGCTTATTCTTTCACAATCAAAATAAAAAGACCTATCTTTGCGGGTCTTAATGAATATTTATTCCATAGAAATGAACTTTCTTTCAATATTCTAAAAATCAACATTTTATTATTATCATGGCAGATAGCAACGAAAAACTTTTCTCGGAATTTCCGGCGGTAAGCACCGAAGCCTGGATGGAAAAAGTAAACGCGGATCTAAAGGGAGCCGATTTCGAGAAAAAACTCGTTTGGAAAACAAACGAAGGTTTTAAGGTACAACCCTTCTATCGCGAAGAACATCTGGATCAAATCCGCATTAAAGATGCTCTTCCAGGCGAATTTCCCTACGTGAGAGGCACCAAAACCGACAATCATTGGCTGGTTAACCAGGAAATTGTTGTGAATAAAGCACAGGATGCCAATCAAAAAGCTTTATCACTGTTGACCAAAGGTGTTGACTCCATTACATTTGTTTTTTCTGGTCAGGCTTTTACCGGCCTTCAAATGGAAAAGCTTCTTGATGGTATTGATCCCGAAAACATAGAAATCAATTTTCGCAATTGCTTTCAAAACAGCTCATTGGTGCTAGGTCTCTTTGTTGACTATTTAAAAGCAAAAAAAATTGATCCTAACAAGGTAAAAGGCTCCATGATGGCCGATCCTTTCAGACAATGCCTGATCTTTGGCAAAGCTTACGCGAACCAATGGGATGAAAAAGCCGCCAGATTGGTGGCTCAAAGTGCTGAATTACCTTTGTTCCAGGTTTTGGCCGCCCATCCTCATCTTTTCAATAAGGCCGGTTCTTTCATCGCCCAGGAACTGGGATTCGGACTGGCTTACGGCAATGCTTATCTGGAAGCCCTGACCGAACAAGGTCTGGAAGCTGGAAAAATTGCCACAAAGATTCGTTTCCATTTCGGCGTCAGCTCCGACTACTTCATGGAAATTGCCAAATTCAGGGCAGCCCGCCTGCTCTGGGCCAAAATCGTGCAAGCTTATCTTGATGGAAAGGCCTGCAAGACAGCAAGCAAAATGAAAGTACATGCTTTTACTTCGGAATGGAACCAAAGTATCTACGATATGTTTGTGAATTTGCTCCGCAGCCAGACCGAAGCCATGACTGCCAGTATTGCCGGAGTGGATGTGCTCACGGTTCAGGCTTTTGACAAAGCTTTCAAAACTCCCGATGATTTTTCGGAACGTATTGCACGCAACCAACAATTATTGCTTAGGGAAGAAGCCGGATTCTCGGATATAGTCGATCCTTCGGCCGGTTCTTATTATATAGAAAATCTCACCATGGCCCTGGCCGGACAAGCCTGGAAATACTTTCTGGCTGTTCAGGAAAAAGGGGGCTTTACCGCTGCATTGCGTGAAGCTTATATTCAGGACGAAGTAAATGCTTCCAACCAAAAACGCCTTGGTTTTCTTGCCCAACGCCGCGAAGTATTGCTGGGCACCAATCAATATCCCAATTACAACGAAGCTGTTGCAGATCGTATTGAAACAGAACCGACAACAGACTGTAATTGTGCTGACACGGCTTTGCGCCCGCTCAACTTCAATCGTGGTGCTTCTGCTTTTGAAAGCCTGAGGCTGGCTACAGAAAAATCGGGCAAACGCCCCAAGGTCTTTTTACTGACCATAGGCAATTTGAATATGCGACTGGCCAGAGCCCAGTTCTCGGGTAACTTCTTCGCCTGCGCCGGTTATGAAATCATCGATAATCTGGGATTCAAAACCATCGAAGAAGGTGTCAAAGCTGCCCGCGCTGCTAAGGCAGACATTGTTGTGCTATGTTCAAGCGACGAAGAATACATCCAACTGGCTCCCGAAGCTTTTGCAGCTTTGGACAGAGAAATCCTGGTAATTGCCGGAAATCCTGAATGCAGCGAAGATCTCAAAGCTCAGGGCATTATAAATTTCATACACGTACGCAGCAACTTGCTGGAAAGCCTGCAGGCATTCAATAAACAATTAAACATCGACTAAACAAATGAAACCTGATTTTAAGAGCATAGATATACAAAACCCGGGGATAGAAACAAGAGATCTCAAAACCTGGGAAAAAGCCAAGGGTATACAAAAAGACAAAAAAACTCCCGAGGGCATTGAACTGAAATCGGTCTATACCAAAGCTGATCTTGAAGGCATGGAGCACCTGCAGTACGCTGCCGGCCTGGCTCCCTATCTGAGAGGGCCCTACAGTGTTATGTACGTTATGCGTCCCTGGACTGTACGTCAATACGCGGGCTTTTCAACAGCCGAAGAATCCAACGCATTTTACCGTCGCAACCTGGCTTCCGGACAAAAGGGGCTTTCTGTTGCCTTTGACCTGGC
>JAAZGQ010000366.1 GCA_012511135.1 Bacteroidales bacterium
ACGTTCATCAGGGCCAGATTCTTGACGTATTGGCTAAAGGGTGTAACCAAGGGAGGATAACCCACTCTTGGCCAAACATAAGCTACTTCGTCAAAAAGCTTGATAAGCAATTCGTCCTGATTCATTTCGGGTAAATTATGTTTGGCCTTGTATTTATTGATGCTGTCCAGATTGTTACTCAGATCGTTCATCAGACTGCCCATCATGCCGCCTGGCAGACCGGGTTTGATTAGCAGAGAGTTCATCAGGCGGTTTTTGTCCGGTATAAACAAGCCCAGAAAATCATCCATGAATTCCTGAATCATGCTGCGTACTTTCATATATTCGTCCATATTGATTTCGGGCACGTCGTAACCTGCGTCCTTGAGCATCTCCTGAACGGTGATAATATCCGGATGTCCGGTGCCCCAGGAAAGAGGTTCCATCCCTACATCTACAAAATCACAACCTTCTCTGCAAACTTCCAGAATGGAGGCTACGTCAAAACCGGGGCCGGCATGACTGTGGTAAACCACAGGAATCTCAGGATGAGCTTTTTTGATATTTCCGACAATTTTACCCAGCGATACCGGACGTCCTATACCAGCCATGTCTTTAATGCAAATTTCGTCTGCGCCCATTTTGATGAGCTCCAGGGCCATGTTGGTATAATATTCTACAGTATGAATAGGAGAATGAGTAATACTGAGCGAGCATTGTGAAATCATGCCGGCTTCTTTGGCATAAGTGATGGAAGGTTCCAGATTGCGGAGATCATTTAATCCACAAAAAGTTCTGGTTATGTCGGTACCCTGGGCTTTTTTCACTTTATAAAACAGTTTACGGACATCGGCAGGCACCGGGCTCATGCGTAAGCCATTCAAAGCCCTGTCGAGCATATGTGTCTGAATACCGGCCTCCTGAAAGGGTCTGGTCCATTCGCGAACTGCTTTATTGGGATTTTCACCAAACAATAGGTTGATTTGTTCAAATCCTCCACCGTTGGTCTCGACGCGGGCAAAACAGCCCATTTTTATAATGTGCGGGGCAATCTTTACCAATTGATCAACTCTGGGGACATATTTCCCGGACGATTGCCACATATCCCTAAACATCAAGCTGAATTTGACTTCTCTTCTCTTCATAATCTACCTCTTTTCTATGATTGTAACTATACCTTTGCCTTTGGTGGCCTCCGATACGGCGGCGGCAATAATTCTTTTCACTTTTTCGGATACTCCGTTTTCGGACCGTGTTGATTTCTGCTCTTCAGGAATGAATTTGTTGACAAAAGCAATAAGACCCTTACCCAAATAAATGACTATCAAAAGGATTAAAAAAACAGTGGCCAATCCGACGAACAATAACAATAAACCAAGTTGAAAATTTTCCATAACACTAACTCTCCTATTGAAACAACTTTTCGCTCAATTTAGCGAAAAAACGACACAAAAGTACTCAAAAAAAATTAGATCACAGTGGGATTTACAACAAAAAGATGTGAAGACAGAAGCTACAAAATCAATTAAAAACCAGATTACATGTTTAATGCCGGCAAAAAAAAGGAGGATATTGCCGCCAGAGCACTATCCTCCTTTTTAATAAAGTCGACGAGGCTTTATTCCCCGTCCAATAAAATATTCATTATTTCACAAGCAGCTTTGGCAACAGAAGTGCCCGGACCAAAAATACCTGCAACT
>JAAZGQ010000367.1 GCA_012511135.1 Bacteroidales bacterium
AATCTTATCAGCCTTAGGGTTTCCTGTGTTTGTTTTGTCCATATTTTAAAATCGGACTTCTTCAAGTGATCCGACTTTTAAAAATAACACCAAGTCGGTTTTCGTAAATCATATCTTAGCGCAACACTCAAATGCGCATTTTATGAAACGTCTTTTATTTACTTTTTTTCTTGTTGGTTTTACGGCCGCTTTGTTTGCTCAAAGTTTGTTTGAGTCTGCAGGCAGACTTTCTGAAGATAAAAACGAAACAGCTGTCCGCCTGGGCGGTTATGTCCGGGCTTCGGCTTACGGCGCCGGTGAAAACTACGATTTTAGTACTCTGTTTGGCGAAACGGCCTTGCAGCTCAATTACAAAACCAAAGTTCTGATCATGAATTCCGATCTGCGTTTTCGCAGTGCTTATCGTTTTGGCGAAAGCATTTCGGAATTTGAAATCAAAGAGGCTTACGCCGGTATTAGTACCAAAACGTTTGATTTCTTGCTGGGAGAGCAAATTGTAAACTGGGGGCGGACCGATGGATTCAATCCCACCAACAACATCAATCCCAATCACTACTTTTTCTTATCGGCCAATCCGGACGATCAAAAGATGCCCAATCTTATGCTGAGAACCAAAGTACGATTCAACCCGGCGATGGAATGGGAAATAATCGCTATTCCAGTGTACCGGGCATCGGTGTATCGCTACGATTTGTTCAACATGGGTGCTTCTTTTGTTGATCCGGCGCTGCCCACGCAAAAATTAAGCAACAGCAGCCTGGCCACCCGCTTTAATGTTGACTTGCCCGGAATTGGTTTTTCACTGTCCTGGTTTAGGGGTTACGATCCCTTTTACGGCATTGACCTGAACAGTGTGGATCTGAGTTCGGGCAGCCCGAAGATCAGCTATCAGCCGGCCTTTTATCGCAAAAACACCTTAGGGCTGGATTTTGCCCTGCCTTTGTCTTCCTGGATAATTCGCGGAGAGGGAGCCTATAATCTGACCGAGAATGAGGAAGCAAAAATGTACATTCCCAACAGCGACCTGAGTTATGTGCTGGGACTGGAGCATACTTTTGGCCCCCTAACCGCCCTTTTGCAATATGTGGGGAAATATACCCTCGATTTCACCGATTTGATCGAGCCTGTTTTGACAAACCCCATGGATCCGCTTGCTCTTGCTCAATATGCCAACGAGCTTATCAGCTACGAGTCTTATTCGATAAATCGCAAGATTTTTAAGCAGCAATTCGAAACGAGCCATGCACTTGCGCTGACTTTATCGGGAGATTTCGCCTATAATGCGCTGAATGCCGAGTTGACGGCTTTTTATGATTTTTCTGCCGAAGAAGTCCTGCTCAGGCCCAGGCTGGCCTGGAACATCAGCGATGCCCTCAGACTCAGTGCCGGTTATTCTTACATGCAAGGCCCCGAAAAATCGATGTTCAGTTATGCCGGCCCTGTTTTGAACGGAGCCTTTATGGAGTTGAAAGTGAGTTTCTGATTAATGAATAAATAAGGATGAAATCAAAACATTTTGTATTACGCTACCGCTGGTTCATTATTTTGGCGGGTATTGCGAT
>JAAZGQ010000036.1 GCA_012511135.1 Bacteroidales bacterium
ATTGAGCGTTATACTTTGTTTGACTGTTACGGTCATTGGAAGTTCCTTTCCTTTCGTTTTTCGCAAAACTTATTGTATTGGAACTTCCTCTTTTTTTCCTTGACTACGGTCTTTTGAAACGCATACCTGCTAATTTCTCCAATTATTGACTTTTTAAGGACATGCTATAATTAAGTCATTGAAAAAATACTTACTCTTTTCAAAATCACACCTTTCTTAACTTTTAATTGTTTTGAACTTCCTGGAGGAACATGGGACAACCACGCTCTTTTAACACTTTTGTATCAGCTATAATAGCAATCTTTTTCTGCATTATTCTGATCAACAGTGTGGGGGCTGCAAATCTTGCTTCAACTGAAACACCTGAAATCTTTTACCAGCAGATTGAAGTAATATCGGATTTCTTTTCCATCCAAAACCTAACAACCGGTGATGGAACCCAGCTTTCGGCATACGTCATCAACGGACCTTCACAACCTCTGCCTGAATTTCAGGCAGAACGCGAAGCCTCTTTGCTCGCAAATAGTCCGGATGCACTTCTTCCAAATTTCCCTTCCTACAATTGGGTATTTGGTTGTTCAGCTGTATCTGCCGCAATGATTGCTGCCTGGCATGACCGCGGAGAGTTTACAAATATTTACACAGGTCCGACGAATAACGGTGTAATGCCGCTAACCGATACTGTATGGTCAACCTGGTTTGACGGTAAACAAAATTACCCAAGCAATCCACTGGTAGCTTCCCGCAATGGATTGGATGGCTATGGTGCAAGAGGCTCAATAGATGATTACTGGGTTGCATCCGGGAGTAGCAGCCAAGATCCCTACATAACCGGTGGTTGGTCTGAGCACACCTGGGGTAGTTCTATTGGCGATTATATGAAAACCAGTCAATCAGAATGCAACAATTCCGATGGTTCAACAACATTTTGGTTTTACTCCAATAGTTCCGATAAACTGCACTGTTCAGCTATGCTATCATCAGGTGTCGCCGACAAGGACGGCACTTATGGAAGAATGTTGTTTTACCAGGCTCGTGGTTACCTTGTTGGAGATTGCTACAACCAAAAAACAGACAACAACTCAGGCGGGTTTACCCTTGCCAACTTTAAAGCCGAGATTGATGCCGGCTACCCCGTTTTGCTTAATCTTGAAGGCCATTCGGTTGTGGCATATGGATATAGTGGCTCGACAATTTACATCCGGGATACCTGGGATAGCAACCCAAACAATGTTTACACCATGCAATGGGGCGGTAGCTACAATGGAATGAAAATGATTTCTGTCAGCATCGTTCACCCTGTGATAATTACAGGAGATCACCTGCTGTTTCTACCAGCCATCCTAAAATAACATTGTGTCTGACGAAAACGGTTTTGCGTAATTAAAAAAACGTCCCCTTTGATGACAGGGGACGTTTAAAGGTCGTGTAAAAACTACTGAACAACGACTTCGGCGCCGGCTTCTTTGAGTTTGGCAGCAGCGTCATTGGCGATGTCTTTACCAACAGCTTCAAGAATCTTGGCATCGGGGGTTTCGGCAGTATTTTTGGCATCAACCAAACCGAGGTTGGTGAGCTGACGAATAACCTTAATTACTTCGATTTTCTTGGGACCAGCATTCTTGATAATGACATCGAATTCGGTCTTTTCTTCAACTTCTTCTTCAGCAGCCGCGGCAGGACCAGCAGCAACAGCAGCAACAGGAGCGGCAGCGGAGACGCCCCATTTTTCTTCTAACATTTTGACGAGGTCAGCAGCTTCCAAAACGGACAGTTTGCTCAGTTCCTCAACGATTTTTTCTAAATCAGCCATTTCTTTCTCCTATATTTTGTTTTAATAATTTTTTTCTCGCGTTGAAACGAGCCTGTTAAGCAGCATTTGTCTGCTTTTCCGAGTTTGCTTTGATTACAGCAGCCAACCCACGAGCGGGTTCCGCTAAAGTACGAACTAACTTGCTTGCAGGTGCCAGGATGGTCCCTAACAGCATTGCACGCATGACTGGGAGTGTCGGCAGATCAGCAAGCGCTCGAACTTGTCGGGCGTCCAGCAGGGCGTTATCCAGATAGCCACCTTTTACAGCAAAAATATCATTACCTTTGGTGATTTCACTAAGGGTTTTTGCTGTTGCAGGGGCGTCTTCGAGAGCGAACACGACTACGTTATTGCCTTCCCAGGTTTGGGGGTCAAATTGATAACCTTTTTCTTCCAAAACTCTGGTAAAGAGCCGGTTCTTAACCACATGCATCACACTGTCGGACTCGCGAAGTTTTTCGCGGGCGCTATTGATCGCGGACATGGTCATTTTGTTGTAAGTCAGGTAGTAAACGGCCTTGCTTTTATCAATCCATTCACGATACTGATCAACAACCACTTCTTTGTGTTGTCTTGAAAATGCCAATGTATTCTTCCTCCTTCCATAAAATAAAAAAATCTCTTCCCGTTTACCCTACGGGAAGA
>JAAZGQ010000368.1 GCA_012511135.1 Bacteroidales bacterium
ATCAAATTTCATGGACTCAATTACTACATCATTGATAGAGATTTCTACAATAAAGTTAAGGGTCTTGGCCGTATTGAATTTATTGGTATAGAGATAAAGTGTGTCCACAACCACATGCCCTTCGGCAGCTACTGTTCTTGCCAGTGCGATGTTGCCGTCGACTGGATTCTCGTCAATGTTAAAGGCATCGATGTACATTGTTTTTTCGGCCCTAAAAGCATTTTCGTTGCTCAGTGTTTGTTCGGCGCCAAAAACGATTTTACCCACGCCGTTGAGAGGCGTGCCAGGGTTGAATACGAAAAGCTGGGTTGGATCGATGCTGATGTTCGGGATAATGCTGCCCCTGGTAAAAACAGTGTCGGTTTCTGTTACAGCTCCGTCCAATTTCAATTCAATTTTGAAAACGGCCTTCTCAGGACTCTTTTTCAAATCAACAGTATCAATATTACTCACGCCATCGGGTACATCGAATGAAAAATCGATATCACTTTGGGTTGAGATGCTTATGGTGTCATTGGGCATCAACAAAGGGACTTCTATTGGCGGGTCAATAGTTGGTATTACCGCAAGATAACCGTCTTTTAACAGACTAGGTGTAATGGCCTGTACCGGATCGATATTAACTGCCAAAGCTTCAGGATCCAGGGAATAATCTTTCATACCTGATCCATAACTGTCAGTCTTATCAATGTCCGGCAATTCGAAATCTTCCATGGAAATTTCGCTCATATTGAGGCTTAGGTTGGATGTCTGTTCTATACCGGGAATGCTGAAGTCTTCAAGGCTAATGTCGCCAAAACTTATAGAGATGGGATCAGGTCTGAAATACTTATCATCGAACTTTAAGGCCGACTTGTCGATACCGGGTATTTCCACGCTGATGGAATCGCTCATATTAATGCCGTATCCTCCGTCTTCGCCTACTGATATCATATCTATGGAATCGGCATTAAGTAACTCTCCGACCCGAATGGTATCAGTACTGCCCAAAGGGATGGCCAGGGAATCTCCGCCAAAAGCTATTTTGGTAGAAATGCCTTTGCTCATATCGTAGCGGGAATCGATGCAGGAGCTTATGCTTACCAGCATCGATAGGGCAAATAAACCTCCAATGGTCCATTTACCTGGATATTTTTCTTTCATATTCAAGGGGTGCTTAGGGTTCATCAATAAAATTAATCAACGCAATCTTTCACTAAAATCGCCCAAATATACTTATATTATACAATTCTGAAGTAAAAAAGGAAATATTTTATAAAAAAAAACTGCTCCTGTTTAGAGAGCAGCTTTTCTGGAAATAATTAATTAGTAAGAAATTAAGATTATTGTAAAAGTTGTTCTTTGGCAATTTGTCCACCCTGAATGCTGAAGCGGTAAGGCCAGGTGGTTTTAGTCTCCAGTGAATGTTGTGCCGGAGCCGTGCTGACAACCAGCCAAAGCTGGCTTAATCCATTTTTGGGGATACGATATTTAAACTTGCCCTCGCTCTTGTTTTGCATCCTGCCGTAATGAACTTTTCCCTCATTGTCGACAGCCACTAAGCCATAACGCCAGCCTCCGGCTTGCCCTTGGGGAGCCAGGCCTTCGAAATTGATCCTGATGTTTTTTCCGGGAGCGGGCAACTCTAAACGTATGCCGTTGTAACCGTAATTCTGCGGGCAGTTTTCTTCTGCAATTGTATACCAGCCCTGAGCCTCCTGTTTGATTTTGCTGTAGTGCATGTTGGCATAGGGTTTAGCGTAGTGCCGAACGCGATCAAAATCCCAGGTCATGAACTTTTGAGCAGCCTCAAAGACCTCGGTGTTAAATGTTTCCTGATCAATACCGCTCAGCCGCTGGTAGGCACTGGCAGGGTCTTCTCCTTTTTCGGCATCGTTCCATATGGCTGCAATAATTTCAGGTCCGTGTTTATCGGTCCAGTATTCCAGCATGTAAGGAGAATGATACATATTTTGAGGATGCATCAAAGCCAGGTGGGTTTGTTTGAGATAGTCGACCAAATGGTAATTTTCGTCTGTCATCCAATGCGGATTCACGTTGAAAAGCATCCATTGCGAAGTCATTTCCCAAATAGGTCCGCCTTTGAGGTTTAAGTGGCCGTCAGCACCGATCTGGGCCTGGAAAGAATGACCGAGTTCGTGTGCAATGACATTGCATTTGGGGTCTTTTAGCCGAAAAGGTGTTACCCAGAGGGCGCCTATTTCGTTGTCGTAGGCGCCTCCATAGGCTGTGCCGTCTTCGGAATAGTTAATCATGACCATCATGCGGTATTGGTCAGCCTTGGTCTCTCCTTTTAAGAAATGCAGACTGTCTCGATAATAACGGTAAAAGCTTTCGGCTTTGCTGAGCAGGTTTTGCAAATCGACTTGCATGTTTTTTCCGTTTAATTCCGGAGGATTACTCAGATCCGGCCCGAATCCGACTTCCCAAAACACCACAATATTATCGGAATATGCCATGCGATGATAACTGTAGCGACTGGCAGGATCGTTAAAATCCAGATCTCTGAATTCTTTGGGAATATAGATCTTTTTGCCCGTTGGAATAAGGTGCTGAGCCCTGGTGTTCAAGCTGTTGCTTAATAAGAACAGAGCGACAAGTCCTGTAATGCATCCTTTTGTTTTCATAATATCCGGTTTTATTAAATAGTGATGAGTTCAAACAATCTTCCGGTTATATTATCGGGTTAGATCAGCGATTTAGTTGATTTCCCATTCGAAAACGCCGGAAGCATGCCGTTCGGGCAGGGCAACTTCGAGTTTAACCGCTGTGGTTTTGACGGGCTCAAAACGCACCTGATTAGGCAAGCCTTTTTCACGTCCGTATTCATCGAGGTTTTTTACAGGAGCCCAATTGCCTTCGGCGTCTTTGTAATACAATTTCCAGGTTTTGGGTACCCGGCAGCCTCCCCAGGGGCCGTCGTCGAACCAAAAGACAGTGGTGGAAGAGACTTCGGCTTTTTCTTTAAAGTCGTAAGTAATCCATTCCACCGTATTTTCTTTGGGCCACCAATGATAATAGGGTACGGAGCGGTCTTCGGGACTGTTCGGCATCAGGCGGTCGTTGATGGATGAAATAGAGCCGGCTCTGTGTGAAACCGAAATTTAACTTTCAGAGGCCAAAGTCGCGGGCATAGTGGGGCGCGAAGCACTCAAATCCTGAGCCAGCCAAACGGCCATATTACCG
>JAAZGQ010000369.1 GCA_012511135.1 Bacteroidales bacterium
ATCTCTACGTAGTGATGGAAGGGTTCGAAGACAATTTGACAGAATCGCTGGGTTTATTGACCCGCCAGATTCTGATGCCTCAACTCGATGAAAAACAATTCCTCAACATTCAGGGCAGTATTTATCAAAGTCGTATGCGCGAAAGCAAAGACCCCAATGTTATAGCCGAAGCCCTGGCCTCCTATATGGTTTACGGAGATCAATCAGAATTCCTTGACAGACCGAGTTTGTACAATATATTCACAGAAATGGGTCTCAGTAAACTTACCGGCGAATTTCAACGGGCAACCGATTACGAAGCAGAAGTACATTACTGCGGAACCAAGCCTTTTGACGAAGCTTATGATATTCTCCGCCAATACCTTCCCTTAAAAGCCAACGAGAAAGAAAGCAGCTCACCCGAATGGAAAGCCTATCAGGAATATTCACAAAACACCATCTACTTTTTACCCAGAAAAGATACTAAACAGGCCAAAGTATATTTCTTTGCGCCCGGCAATGTTTACAAACCTGAAAACGATCTAAAATACAAAGCTTTCAACCGCTATTTTGGATCGGGAGGTTTGACCAGTCTGGTGTTTGAAGAAATTCGGGAAAAGAATTCCATGGCTTATACAGCCTACGGAGTTTTTGTGACCCCTCCGCTACCCGAGAAACAAGTTGGATTTCAGGGTTATGTGGGAACGCAGTCAGATAAGGTGAACGATGCCGTCGGCCTGTTTATGAAATTAGTCAGCGATATGCCCTTGTATGAGGAAAGAGAGAAGAATCTGAAAGCCTACCTGGAACTGGAACCCTTCACTACTCAACCCGATTTCAGAAGCAGAAGCCAGCAATTTGAAGAATGGAAACGCCTGGGCTATACAACCAATCCGGCTTTACAACAAGAAGCAGAAATTCAGCAATTCAACCTGCAACAAATGCTGGAATTCTATCAACAGGAATTAAAAGGCAAAGCCATGGCAATCGCCATTGTAGGAGATCCCAAGCTTATTGACCTGGAAGCTCTGGCTGCTTTTGGGCATGTGGTAAAAATCTCTACCGGCAAGCTATTCTCCAAAGATTACTTTTTGCCTGCCACAACCACGACAAATTCTCCTCTGGCCGGGCTTTCGCTGAAATGCCGGATTAGTTCCTCCAGGCTGCCTTGCAAACTTTCTTCGTAGAGTTTACTGATTTCCCGGCTAACCGAAGCCCTGCGTTCGGGTCCGCAAACTTCGGCCAGCTGTGTAAGGGTCTTGAGTACTCTGTAAGGAGATTCGTACAAAACAAAGCTCTGGGACAAATCGGCTAAATAACGCAAACGAGTGAGACGGCCCTTTTTCTGAGGCAAGAAGCCCTCAAAATGGAAATGTTCCCCGGGCAAACCCGAGACTACCAGGGCAGGCACAAAAGCAGTAGCTCCCGGCAGGCATTCCACCTTAATCCCAGCCTGCAGGCATTGCCTCACCAGCAGAAAACCAGGATCGGAAATACCTGGCGTACCGGCATCCGAAACCAGTGCAATATGTTCACCTTCCAGAATACGTGACACGACCTGCTCCACTGTTTTATGTTCGTTAAACTTATGATGCGACTGCATTGGCGTAGCTATGTCGTAATGTTTCAGCAATTTGGAAGTAGTGCGGGTGTCTTCAGCCAGGATCAGATCGGCTTCCTTAAGTATTCTGAGCGCTCTGAGCGTAATGTCTTCCAAATTTCCCACGGGCGTGGGCACCAGGGTCAGTTTTGACATAGCTGCTGTTGTTAGCTGGTAAAATGATTTTCGAGGATGTTGCAAAAATCGGTAAAACTTTCCGATTCACTGTATTCGGAATAATTCTTATTCAAATAAGCGATCGCTTCGTCCATGCTTTGTAATGCATTGATTTCCTTTAAGGCCTGATCCATTTTTTCGGGAGAATTGCCAAAGAGTTCACGCCTGAAACGAAAACGATCATTCAGACTCAAGGCTTTTGATAAATCGGCAAAATGCCTGTTTTCCAATTTCTTTTGCAACGATGCTTTGGAGCTGTTCTTTTCATAATGATCCACCAGGCTTTCGGGCTTGAGAGCTTGTTGTTTGGGAATCCGCTTAGCGGAGGGAG
>JAAZGQ010000370.1 GCA_012511135.1 Bacteroidales bacterium
CCATCTATCCTGAGTGAGTACACTATTCGGCAAACAGCGGAAGCCATCACCAATTTTGAAGGCACAGGCCTTTCACTGATGGAAATCTCACACCGCAGCAAACAATTCGTTGCCGTTTGCGACCAGGCACGTGCCTTAGTAAAAGAATTACTCCACGTTCCGGAAGATTTTGAAGTTATTTTCCTGGGTGGGGGTGCCAGCCTGCAATTTGCCATGGCTCCATTTAACTTTTTGGAAACCAAGGCGGCTTATCTTGATTCAGGTTCCTGGGCGTCCAAAGCCATCAAGGAAGCTAAAATGTTTGGAGAAGTGCAGGTAGTGGGTTCTTCCAAAGCAGATAATTATACTCACATACCCAAAAATCCGGAGATACCCTCAGACGTTGATTATTTCTACTATTGCAGCAACAATACCATTTTTGGTACCGAAATGCATGAAGATCCCAATCCGGGAGTTCCCGTCATTGCCGATATGTCTTCGGATATTTTTTCGCGTCCCATCGATTTCACTAATTATGCACTGATTTTTGCCGGAGCCCAAAAAAACCTGGCTCCTTCGGGCGTAACCCTGGTTATTGTTCGCAAAAGTATGTTGGGCAAAGTAAGTCGTCCCATTCCGACTATGCTCAATTACAAAACCCATGTCGAAAATGAATCCATGTTCAATACCCCTCCGGTTGTCCCCATTTACGCAGCTTTGCAAACCTTGCTGTGGTATAAGGAGCTTGGTGGTATTGAAAGCCTGCATGAGATTAACAAGCAAAAAGCGGCCCTTTTGTACGACGAAATAGACAGTAACCCCTTATTCAAAGGTACCGTAAGCTGCAAGGAAGACCGTTCCATTATGAATGTTTGTTTTGTTATGGCCGAAGGCTACGAAGAGCTCGAGGACGAATTCAACAAGTATGCAGCCGAAGCCGGTATGGTGGGTATCAAAGGACACCGTTCGGTTGGAGGTTTCCGTGCTTCCATTTACAATGCCATGCCTCTGGCCAGCGTCCAGGCCCTGGTAGACACCATGAAAAGTTTTGCAAAAATTAAATTAAAATAAAATCATGAAGGTACTAGTTGCTACAGACAAACCCTTTGCTCCTGTTGCCGTCAAGGGTATACGCGAAGTGATAGAAGGAGCCGGTTTCGGCTTTGAACTACTCGAGAAATACTCAGAAAAAAACAAGCTCATAAAAGCAGTTGCCAAGGCAGATGCCGTTATTATTCGCAGTGATATCATAGATCGTCAGGTTTTGGAAGCAGCTGCGAATTTAAAGATTGTAGTCAGAGCCGGAGCCGGCTACGACAACGTCGATTTGGAAGCAGCCAGCGAAAAAGGCATTTGCGTCATGAATACTCCAGGTCAAAACTCCAATGCTGTGGCAGAATTAGCCTTGGGTATGATGGTTTATGCCATGCGCAACATGTTCAACGGAACTTCAGGAGCTGAATTGAAAGGCAAAGTCTTGGGAATTCATGCCTACGGTAATGTGGGCCGTTGCGTAGCCCGTATTGCCAAAGGCTTCGGGATGGAGGTTTACGCTTACGATCCTTATTGCAGGGCAGATCTTTTCGAAAACGACGGGGTTAAAGTCTTTTGCAGGCTGGAAGATTTATACGAAAAATGTCAGATTGTATCTTTGCACATTCCGGCCACCGACGAGACCCGTAAATGTATCAATGCTGAATTGCTGGGCCGCATGCCCAAAAATGCCATCCTGGTTAATACAGCCCGCAAAGAGGTGATTGATGAAACTTCTTTGATGATGCTTATGGAAAATCGGGGTGATTTTAAATACATCACCGATATTATGCCTGCCGCAGATGCCAAGTTTGCCGAAAAGTTCCCAGGCCGGTATTTTTCCACCCCCAAGAAAATGGGAGCCCAGACAGCCGAAGCCAATATCAACGCCGGTATAGCAGCTGCTAAACAAATTGTAGGCTTTTTCAAAGAAGACAATCAGACATTCAGAGTCAATCCCTAAATTAGCATGACAAAAATCAGA
Organism: Bacteroidales bacterium; assembly: GCA_012511135.1. Taxonomy (GTDB): domain Bacteria; phylum Bacteroidota; class Bacteroidia; order Bacteroidales; family UBA1402; genus UBA1402. Next base: position 1,997 of record JAAZGQ010000370.1, read on the forward strand.
GCTTTCAAAGGCTGGCGGCCACCGCAGAATCTGGTTGAAAAAGTGGCATCCCGGCCCTACGATGTATTAAATTCCAATGAGGCCAGGCAGGAAGCTGCCAATAATGAGTTTTCTCTCTATCACATCATCAAACCCGAAATTGATTTTCCAGTGGGTACCGATGAACATGATCCTAAGGTCTATATAAAAGCACGGGAAAATTTTGACCTTTTTCGTCAAAAGGGCTGGTTGGTGCAAGACAACAAAGCCATGTACTACATCTATGCCCAGACCATGAACGACCGAACCCAATACGGCCTGGTGGTTTGCGCCAGCGTAGAAGATTATATGAGCGGTCGTATCAAAAAGCATGAATTGACCCGACGCGATAAGGAAGAAGACCGTATGAAGCATGTACGGGTGAACAACGCCAATATCGAGCCGGTCTTTTTGGCTTATCCCGCTCAGGAGGAACTCGACAGGATAGTAGCAGAACACATCAAAAAGAGCCCTGTTTACAATTTTACCGCAGCCGACGGTTTTGGTCATCAATTTTGGCTGGTCGATGACGACGAAAGCATCAAAACCGTCACCGCCTGTTTTGAGCGGATGCCTGCTCTCTACATTGCTGACGGCCATCACCGTACTGCTGCCGCTGCCCTGGTGGGTAACGAAAAGAAAGAGCAAAATCCCGCCCACAGTGGAAACGAGGAGTATAATTATTTTCTGGCTGTTTGTTTTCCCGACAATCAGTTGCAAATTATTGATTACAATCGCCTGGTCAAAGATTTGAACGGTTTGGATAAAGAATCTTTCCTGTCCGCTCTGGAAGAAGATTTTGTTGTAGAAAACCAAGGCTCAGAAATTTACAAACCCAACTGTTTACACAATTTTGGCCTTTATATAGACAGTGAATGGTATTCTCTCACTGCCCGGCAGGGAAGATACGACGACAACGACCCCATCGGTATACTGGATGTAAGCGTTTCATCGCAACTTATCTTGGATAAAATATTAGGAATCAAGGATTTGCGAAGCGACAAACGCATCGATTTTGTCGGTGGTATCCGCGGGCTTAAAGAGTTGGAACGCCGAGTGGACAGTGGCGAGATGGCCCTTGCCCTGGCCCTGTATCCTGTTTCGATGAAACAGTTGATTGATATTGCAGACAGCGGCAACATTATGCCTCCCAAAACTACCTGGTTTGAACCTAAATTACGTTCAGGACTGGTAATACATAGCCTGGATGACTAAAAGGCCCTGAACCCCTGCAAAATACTATGACTGATGAATACAGAACCATAGCCAGCCGCAGCGAAGGCCTCTATAAAGATAAAGGCAGTAAATTTCTGGCTTTTGCTCTGCCGGTAGATAATCTGGAGGATGTACAACAAGAGCTGGAACAATTCAGGAAAAGTTATTTTGATGCACGCCATATCTGTTATGCTTATACGCTGGGATTAGAAGGAGAACAATACAGAGCCAACGATGACGGAGAACCTTCCGGAACAGCCGGCCGCCCTATACTAGGTCAAATCCGATCCTTTGGGCTCATCAATGTGCTGGTGGTTGTAGTGCGTTATTTCGGTGGAGTTTTATTGGGAACCGGAGGTTTGACTTCTGCCTACAAAACAGCTGCAGCTGCGGCCCTGTCCAATGCCAGGGTCCTGGAAAAAACGCTGGACGCCCAAATCAGCCTTAGTTTTGAATATCCTTATACCAACGAAGTAATGAGTATAATCAAAGACTGCGGAGCCCAGATAATTCATCCGCAATACGAAGAACTCTGTAGTATGGATTTGCAAATCAGGCTGAGTAAAGTAGAAGAATTAAAAGAACGTTTATCCAAAGTGGATTCACTGCTGATAAAAAATAATGAATAAAGCCTTTTTCCGTCGTATCTGGCGGATCATAACAGCCCCTGCTGCTGCCTGGACAGAGATTACAGAAGAAACAGCAGAAAATAAGCCTTATCTGAGTGCTTATTTTTATCCTTTACTGGCCATGGTTGGTATAGCTGCCTTTTTAAATCCTTTTATACATGCTCAGGAAAACTTCCGGATCGAGCTGGGGCAGGGCATTCAGACCTTTATTCGGGTTTTTACGGCTTATTTCGCCTCTTACTTTCTGTCATCGCTCGTACTGGATCGTTTATTCGTCCGTTGGTTGGGCATGGATGCCGACAAAGTAAAAGCCGAAAAACTGAGCGTGTATGCACTGACACCTTTGTTGCTGGTTCGTATCTTTACTTTCCTTATCAAGGACTTGTTTTTTCTGTATATCTTTGTCGTTTACACAGTGTTCATAGTATGGGAGGCTTCAGGCAGGCTGTATGTAATGCCCAATAAGCAAAGAGGCCGTTTTACTGCATTAACTACTTTGGTCTTGTTGTTGTCTCCGGTACTGATTGAATTTATACTCATCAAATTATTACCGGGTCTAACCTAATGAAGCTATCTCGGGACATATTGATCAAAAACAAGCGTGCTACTTTCAATTTTGAGTTGCTGGACCGCTTTACGGCCGGTATGGTCCTGACCGGAACCGAGATCAAATCCATACGTCTGGGCAAAGCCAGCCTGTCGGATAGTTACGGTATTATGATCAGGGGAGAACTCTGGATAAAAAATCTGCAGATCAGTGAATACGACAACGGCACTTACAATAACCACAATCCAGGACGTGACCGCAAGCTTTTGCTGACCAAAAGAGAATTGCGCAAAATAGATCGCCTTACCCGGGAAACCGGTTTTACCCTGGTTCCGGTGAAACTGTTTATCAACGAAAAAGGCTGGGCCAAGTTGGAGATAGCGGTAGCTAAAGGCAAAAAAGCCTACGACAAACGCGAGAGTATCAGGGAAAAAGACGATCGCCGCCAAATGGACCGTTACATCAAAAACAAATTGTAAGATTACAAAGTTTAATTTGTTTCCTCAGTCTTCTGTTGTTCAAAATCTTTCACAAAACAGCGTTTGCGTTTGTTTTGTACGTGCTCGTAGTTTTTCCAGTGTTGTATGGCCTTAAAGTTGTCTTCGAGTATTCCCGTTGTTTCCACCGTTCTGATTTTGTTCTTGATCATCACTTCCTGAGCCTTGGTAATAAGCAGGCTGGCCACTCCTTTGGCCTGATAATCGGGATCTATGCCCGTAAGAAAAAGATCTACGGTGTCATTTTTTTTGCGGCTGCGCAATATAGACCACATGGCCCTTGGGCATAATCTGCCTTTGGCAATTTGCATTGATTTGCTCAGCGAAGGCACCGGTACGATAAAGCCGACCACTTTTTGATCGTTGTTTGTTACTATGTGCACGTATTCGGGATTGATTACCGGCAGGTAATTGTTCAGTACGTGTTCGATCATTTTTTCGTCCAGAGGGGCAAAAGAAAAGAGTTCGTAAAAAGATTTGTTCAGCAGTTGAAATATTTCCCGGCCGAATTTTTTCATGATGCGTTTGGACTTCATGCGAATAACGCTGAGTCCATATCGTTGTTCTATGATTTCCGCCAGGCGGACGGCCTTTTCGGGAATCTCAGCTGTCAGGCTTAAGCGAAACTCTATCCAATCGGTTTTTTTCCTGTAGCCCAGGCGTTCCATATGATCTTTGTAATAGGGCAGGTGATAGACCGAAGCTACCGATGCCAGCTGATCGAAACCCTCGACCAGCATGGCCTGGGTGTCGAGGTTGGAAAAGCCCAAAGGCCCCATGACTCCGCTCATCCCTTTGGATTTTATCCAGTTTTCGGCTGTTTCAAAAAGGGCGTCAACTACTTCGCGGTCGTCGGTGAATTCTGCACGGGTAAAGCGCCCGTATTTTTCCTGAGTCTTTTCGATATAGGCATAATGGATGATGGCTCCTATGCGACCAACCGTAATACCCTTTTTTTGGACTATCCAGAATTTAGCGTCGCAAAAGCGGAAAAAAGGATTAACAGCCGGGTTGATGTTGTTTATTTCTGATTTAAGAACAGGGGGCACCCAATAAGGATTTCCCCGGTATAAACGAAAAGGCAAAAGCGCAAATTCTTTGCGCAAGGCTTGAGTTGTTACTTCAATAATTTCCATTTCAGCTCTTTAATTTTCCTCTCAATAATCAGCAAATATAAAAAAAACAGTCTGAAATATATCGCTTTTGGCCGGGAATTTAGTATTGTTCCTGAATGCTTTTTTTAAAGCATTTGTTTGCCCACGGGGTATTCCCCCAGGACTTTCAGGTTGCTGGTCAGAGGGCGAATAGCCTCTATACTTTGTTTGTATTTGAGGTAATCTTCAAAAGTAAGGTCAATAAAAAACAAATATTCCCATTCATGACCAATGATGGGTATGGATTGAATTTTGGTCAGATTGTTGTGGTAATACGACAAGACCGACAAGACTTGAGACAAGGCACCCTCGTGGTGGTGAGTGGAGAAAACCAGCGAAGCTTTGTTTATTTTGGAATTCGCGTTGAATTTTTCGGCACTCCAGCGATCGGCCAATACCAGAAAACGGGTAAAATTGCGTTTGTTGGTTTCTACGCCGGCTTCCAGGACTTCCAGTCCGTAAATTTCTGCAGCCTGTCGGCTACAGATGGCTGCCCTGCCCATAATCTTTTGATTGCCTATGGCTCTGGCGCTGGTAGCGGTATCTTCGCTTTCGACTATAGTCCATTCGGGATGTAATTCAAGAAAATCGTCGCATTGCATCAGGGCTATGGGATGAGAATGCACTTCCCGGATATCTTTGAAGTTTTGCCCGGGCATTGCGGCCAGACAATGGCTGATGCGGAGCTTGTATTCTCCGATAATGGCGGTTTCGCTATCCCTGAGCAGATTGTGGTTTTGCAGCAGACTTCCTGCAATGGTGTTTTCTATGGCAATCACCCCCAGAATATTGCTGTCCTTGCGCATGGCTGAAAAGACTTCTCTGAAAGATTTGCATCCCTGCACTTCAACTTCTTCGCCTTCAAAAAAATTACGGGCAACTATGTCGTGGTAAGAGCCGGAAATACCCTGTATGGCTATTTGTTTCATAATAATAAAAAATTGTGACTCGTTTTATGGCAGAAAATCTTCGCGGCAGGGAGCGAAAGCATCCAGCAGAACGCCAGCCTCCAGACAACGGACACCGTGCATCAGATCTGGTGCTACGTAAAAACCGTCACCGGCAGATATAACTGAGCTTTGGCCATTGATATCTACTTCGAATTTTCCACTGACACAGAGCGAAGACTGGCTGTGGGGATGCTTATGCGCTGCGCCGACGCTGCCTTGTTCAAAGGCAACTTTGACCAGCATAATGTTTTGATCGTAACCAAGAATTTGTCTTTTGACTCCACCGCCCAGATCGGTCCAGGGCAGTTTATTTTCCATCAGGTAAGAAGGACTGTTCATAGTATTCAATATTAAATGATCTTGTAAAAATTCTTCGGGATTAAGGGCTTTAGGTGTAATGCGGATGCGGTACATTTGTCCCTTGAAAAAGCAGACTTTGTTTTGGCGCACTCCAACAGAGGCAAGTCCCTTGTTAATAGTCTGATATGAGAATGCCGCTGTCTTTTCGAGTTGGCCGTTTACATAAGAAAACAAGCTGTCTTTGCGGCAGACAAAGGCGACCTGATACCATCGGTTGCCGGGGTGAGTAAGACTGGAGTCTATCAAGGCATATCCCTGGCTGTCGGGACGTTTTACATAGGCATCGAAATACCAGTTGCCGTCGGGTTTTACCCTGGTCTCCAACATGATGCGTTCTCCGGAAACTTCACCCAGATGCAGAAAGCGTTGTTCGAATGGCCCATCGGCATCTGGCCTGAAAATGGCTTCGACTGTGACTTCTTTCATGCCGGCCAGAGGATTAGTATTCAAAAAGAATGCCTCTTGTCCAAAAAATTGAACTGCCGGTCCCAGTTTGGTATCGACCAATACCGGCTCTCCCAGCTTAAATTCCACACCGGGAAGTTCTGCCACTTTCCAGTCGATGCTGCCCGGAATCTTATCCTGTTTGGACTGGCAGGCAGTCAACAGAAGGATTAAAAAGAAGTAAAGGCTATTTTTCATTTGAGTTCTCTTTTTGGCTTAGCAAATACTGCATTAATATTCCCATGTGTTGAACATAAGTACTGACCGAAATCCCCAGGGGAGGATCTTCGGAACGATAAAACTGCGTATTGCAGGGATGTTTCAGCGTTTCTTCGTAAAGTTCGGGTACCGGATCATCTGCACAGCCTTCTCCAATATAGGGATTGGTTGTCAAAACCAGGGGAGCAGGCCAATAGCCCTCTTCGTTTAAAGAAGCAAGTACATCATTAACACGATCAAGAGGCTTTGTCTGATCAGGATTCAGAAAGTTCCGGAGTGCATCAGGCCTTTTGTTGTACAAGAAATTCTCTAGCAGAGACTCCCGAAGTTCCGGATGCAGCAGGGGAGAGTCCTGGCTCAATTCTTCGGCAGACTGGCTCATCAAAGTCTCGTATCTCATGCGTAAATAATCTGTGTTTACAGTGCAGAACGATGAATAATGCCCGATAGTGTTGTGCGGGTTTTGATCAACATAGTAATCGCCATTGAAAATATGCAGACCTTTTCGATGCAAAAACAGAGGTGTAAAACTGTCGGGGACCACCATGCGGGGACAAAGTTTAGCTCTGTCGTTACTGCGTCCGATTATTTGTAACATACTGTCGCTGAAGGCTACTTCGTCCATAAAAGTCAGAGCGGCAGGAAGGGCTTGCATGAATTTTTGTTTTCCGGTGAGGCGATAATACTCCATCAGCAGCATGACTGTTCCATAGGTAGTAGAGATACAAACCGATGCCGGTTCAAAATCTCTGGCCTTAGCCGGTTGCAAGTCCAGGTTGTACTGCAGGGCCCAGCCGGCAGTGGGTGCTGCCTGTTGCAGCTGCAACAGGCAATCCATGCCCTTTTCTGCAGCATGAAGGCAAGTTTCATCGTCGAGCAGGTAATAACAACGCAGCATAAAATCGATGTTTCTTTCCATCACTCCGTCGTTGAGCGTTATGAAGCTCGTATAATCGGGACTGCCGTCTTTGGCAGGAAAATCGTATCTCAGGGGATAACGTTGGGGCCAGCCCCCGTTAGGATACTGACTTTGTAGAAAGAAACCGATAGCACGATCCAGAGCTTGTTTGTGGCGAGGCTCTTTTTTAAGCAAATAAATACGCAAAAAGAAGTTAGCCGGTCTGTACGATGTCTGGTCGTCGAAAGTGGCGTTACCGTAGTAATAATTGTATTCACTCACACCCCAGGCATTCTTGCCTATCGTGGCATACCATTGCCTTAGCGATTCTTCTCCGGAAAAATCAAAATTGTAATTCCATCCTCCACAGGGCAATTGTGAGGCTGTCAAAGCCTCAGCTACCCGGCAGGCTTGTTGGTAAAAGTACTCATCATCCGTTGCTAAATAAGCATCCAACAGGGCATTGCCCATGGCAGGAGTGGGGCCGTCTATCCAGATCATAGAGGGATAAGCTTCGAGTTCGCCCCAACGACGCGAAAAATCCGGCAGGTAAGTACCAACAAAACCGCCGTTGATGCTTACTTTCTCCATCATAAAGGCGGTGGCCTTGCGCATGCAGGCTTTCACTTCTTCTTCGGGTTTTGTGCCGGCTTTTGCCTGCAGGTTATTTGCCGGAATAAGGACTAACAGGCATAAGAGCAGCCTGTTCATAGATTTAATTTTCAAGGGGTAAGGCAGCATAATCCTTAGAATATCGCAGGTGTTGTTCTACGTAGTTTTCGTCGTAATGAACGGTTATGTCAACAATTTCGTTGTTATTGTTGTAAACCGGTTTGTATATGGGATTCACAAAGCCTTTGTAAGGGGATAAATTCAATTTGGCGTAACGATCCAAAATCTCCTGATGCAACTGCGGATCCACCTGAACCGCATAGTTTTCGACCATGGTTTGGGCAGCGGGGTAATCGCCTTCGGATTTAATGCGTTGAACTTCGGCCAACAATTGTCCCGTCAACTGACGTAGTGCTTCGTAATCGTTGATAAGCAGATAAGTTTTGTTGTGACGTTTTTTTAATTCCATCACTTTGTCCCTGCTGCCCCGATCGAGTAGCCAACGGGCTATCAGAGCCCTGTTGCGCATATGCGATTCTTCGATCTGACCGCCTGGCTCTATTCTGGTCAATTGGCTTAGCAAGCCGTTCATCATGTATTCGTAATACTCTGCTTTGTAAGCTTCGGCATCGGGTACTAAACCCAGTTCTACCAATTTGGGATCGGCTAGAAAGTACAAGGCAAAAAGATCGGCCCGGGCTTCTTCCATCACTGAGCCATAAGACCTCAGAGCGTTGGGATCAACGCCAGGCAACAATTGGCCGGATCCGTGGCCCAGGCATTCGTGCAGGTCGGTATGCAGATTGCCGGTAACAAAGCCGTATCTGGCCGAAGCTTCAATTTCGGCATTGCTCCACATAAATTCTTCGTTAAAACCGCTGCCTTGAGAGGACTTGAAATAAGCCTCCGTAATATTTTCTATGGTGACCGATTTGGAACCGTAATCACGACGAATCCAATTGGCATTGGGCAGGTTGATACCAATAGCCGTAGTTGGGTAGGCGTCGCCGGCCATGATGGCGTTGGTGATCACCTTGGCCGAAACTCCTTTGACTTGTTTTTTTCTGAAAGCATCGTTTATAGGTGCATGATCTTCAAACCATTGGGCATTGTCGCTGATGATTTGCGTGCGTTTGGAGGCCTCTTCGTTTTTAAAATTAACAATAGCTTCCCAGCTGCCTTTGATGCCCAGGGGATCACCATAGCTTTCGATGAAACCGTTTACGAAGTCCACTTGCGATTGCAAATCCTGCACCCAGAGAATGCTGTATTGATCAAAAGTTTTGAGATCACCGCTGTGGTAATAATCTATCAGGCTTTGAATGATATCTTTTTGACGATCGTTTTCGGCCACTTCTTTGGCCAGCTCCAGCCAATGGACTATGTTTTCGAGTGCAGTTGAGTAAAGACCTCCGATTTTCCAGATTTTTTCGCGAAGTTGTCCCTCTTCTTTGACCAGACGGCTGTTTAAGCCGTAGGATACCGGGCTGGTGTCGTCGGGATTGTTGAGTGCTTCATAAAAGGCTTCTGCCTCTTTTTGAGTGACATCGCGGTAGAAATTACAGGCAGAACTCAGTACGAGATCCTCGCCCTGTGCCTGGTTCACTCTTTTGGCGTCCAGTCCGGCATCGAAAAGCAGGGGTAGTAAACGGGCGGCCAGCTCATCGGCGAGTTGTTTGTTTTGTGAAGCAAGCTGTGCCTGACTCTCCGTATGTTCCGGAGTTTGCGCCTGATTCTGATCCGGTGTTTGCTGTCCCAGTGGCAGACAAGGCAGTTTATCGGCTGGAACCGCTTTGAGGGCTTTTACAATAAATTCTTTCGAAAAGCCCGGTGCAAATTTATCGCTGGAATAATGGTGATGTATGCCGTTGGCTACCCAAAGCCGTTTCAGGTAAATTTCGAAAGCCTGCCAGTCTTCTCCCTGACGGCTGATTCCGGCGTGTTGGTATATGGCTTCCAGGCATTGTCTGATCAGGAGATTGTGGCGATAATTCTGATCGTAAATTATGTCACGTCCCCAAAGGGCTGCTTCGGAAAGATAATAAACGAGTTTTTTTTGTCTCAGGCTCAAGTATTCGAAACCTGGAACCTGATAGCGGATAATTTCCACATCGGCAAAGCGGTCTACTTTGTAGTTGAAATTTTCGGTGTCAGCTTGTTTAGAATTACAGCCGAGACCAAGCAAAACAATGCTCATAAGAAAAAATATTTTTTTCATATACCTATGTATTTGTTTAGAATACGCGTTCATTTGACTTAGCCAGCAAACAGGCATCGGCCAGTACCATGGCAGCCATGGCTTCCACTACCGGCAGAGCCCTGGGCAGGGCACAGGGATCGTGACGGCCTTCAATTTGTATTTGCACGGCAACGCCTTCTTTGTCGTCCGTTTCCTGAGGTATCCTTATGCTGGCAATGGGTTTAAAGGCCGCTTTGAAATAAATGCTCTGTCCGTTGGAGATGCCTCCCTGTATGCCTCCGGAATGATTACTCCGGGTGCTTATGCTTTTGCTGTCAAAGTAAAAGGCATCGTTTTGCTGTGAGCCTTTTTGGCTGACATCGAAGCCAGAGCCGTATTCAAAGCCTTTACAGGCCGGAATAGACAGGATGGCCGCGCCCAGTCCGGCGTGGAGTTTGCCGAAAACGGGTTCTCCCCAGCCAACAGGAACCCCTTTGATGATACAACTGACCACTCCGCCTATGCTGTCCTGCTCTTCTTTGGTCTGAGCGATAAGGGCCATCATGGCCTCCGCTTTTACTTGATCGGGGCAATGCAGGGGATTTTCGGCGGCCAGTTCCGAAGAAAATTGAGTAATTTCCTGTTGCAGGGCAATAGGGCCGATTTGGGTGGTGAAGGCTTCAATACTGATATTAAGACTATTCAGCAACATTTTGGCAAAAGCTCCGGCTACCACTCTGGCAATGGTTTCGCGGGCCGAAGAACGTCCTCCGCCACGGTGGTCACGAATGCCGTACTTGCTGTGATAAGTGTAGTCGGCATGCGATGGGCGGAAAATGCCCTTCAGGTAATCGTAATCCTGGGAACGCATGTCTGTATTCCTTACCAAAAAGCCGATGGGGGCTCCGGTGGTTTTGCCTTCGAAGATGCCGGAGATCAGCTCCACATCGTCCGCTTCGTTACGGGCAGTGCTCAGGGCAGTTTGCCCTGGCCGGCGACGTCCCAGCTCGGTTCGGATCAGATCAAGGTCAACGCTCAATCCGGGAGGGCAACCGTCGATGACTCCGCCGATACCCC
>JAAZGQ010000371.1 GCA_012511135.1 Bacteroidales bacterium
CCGCCCGAAACTGTCCAGAAACTCCAAGTGTTCGAACGCCGCCGCCTGCGCACGTTCGGCATTGTCTTTTGTCCAGCGGTTATTTGTCAGCATCGCGAACCCTGATTCCTGCGCCAACGCCCGGCGTAAATGAAACACCCTGTCTTTTTCAAGCTCAAAAATTGCCGTCTTGATTTTCTGTTTGTGCCACGCCGCCGCAAGCTGAAGCATCAGCAGCGACTTTGAGGAACCCGGCGAACCGCAGAAAAGGTTTAATGACCCCGGCAAAATCTGCATCGCATCATCCAGTGTTGGAAAGCCCGTCTCTATCGGCTCATATTGACCCGCCCCGATTGCCGACAGTACCGAAACGACCTCTTGCCCCGGCCCGGTCGATTTTGCTTTCGAGAAAACCCTTGTCAGATTTTCTTTTATTTCAAGCTCGATAAATCCGGCATTGCGTAGCTGGTGGATATAGTCGGCGGCGTCTTCACTTTCGGCAAGGTCAAGCTCTGAAGGGTCTATAATCTTGACCCGGCATCCCAGCCCTTCAAGTATCCGCTTCACGCCATCGGCGTACCCCTTGCCCGGTGTGTCATAATCCGGCCAGAGAATAACATTCTTTCCGGCCAGCGGTCGCCAGTCGGTACGACCTGCCGCCTTGCTGCCGCCGCTCGACGTGGTACAAGGAAAACCATACCCGGCCAGAATATCCGCTTTGAGTTCACCCTCTGTTGCGATAACCGTCTTCGCATCGGCCAGCGTCGGCAGTCGGTACAGTGCCCGGCTTTCCGGGAAACGGAGTTCATACCCTGTCGCTGTCTTAACACAAGGCCATATTTGCTTTTTGCCGTCCTGCCCGCGCCATCGGATAACATACTGAACGTGTTCGCCGGTGGTGGTGGTGTATTCGTGAAGGGCTTCCAGCTTGCCGCCGTGCTTGTCCTGCATTATCCCGTAAATGTCATTGATACTTTTGAATTGCGTCTTCGAAGACGCATTTGTTGAATTGCCGTTCTTGCGTGTCGGTAATTCGGAATTTTCCGATTTATCTACATCGCCTGTCGGTAATACGCAAACTTGCGTTTTATCTACTCCGCCTGTCGGTAACTTAGGCGAATTTTCGCTTAAGTCGTTTCTATGCTCTTTGAGGATTTCGGCCAGCGGTCGGCCTGTCCTTTTGGCCTGAACATCAAACACGTCGCCTTTGGCCGGGCATCCGTGGCACTTGTAACGCCAGATTCCATCCTGTCCCTGAAATACCCCTGCCGATGGGGTTCGGTCATCGTGGAACGGACAGCGTATCTTGCCGCCCTGAACAACCGCCCCAGCCGCTTCGAGTTCGCCGATCAACTCTGCCTTCAATGTTTGTTTCTTGTGTGGTGTCATAGTGCCAGCCCTTCAGCGAAGCCCAAGCTCTCGAAGACCCGCTTGACCATTGCCGGGTCTGCCTGTGCTTTCAGCGATTCCAGTGCGGGTTTGTCCGGTACTGGTGGGGGTACGGGTTCCGGTGTGGGTTCAAAATCCGGTGGGGTTTCGGAAACGGAAAACGGAAAAGGAGAATCGGTTTTTTTCTTCTTATTACCTTCTTTACCTTTTGTTGACCGCCCAGAGTGGTCAAGTGGAGGACCACTATACTGGTCAAGTAGAATTCGAAAATGGTCAAGTAGAATTTTTTCCACTTGACCGTCCAGAGTGGTCAAGTAGCTGTCAGGGTTCCCCGGCCAAATTATCCGGTGTTGGCTCTGTGCTTTGTCGGTATAAATCATCCCCTTTTGCCGCAAAGTAGCGATTGACTTTTTGACGGTGTGCTCTGAACGATTGATGGCTCGACCAATTGCGGCGTTGAGCATAGTAAGCCCTTTGCCGGTGCGTTTACTGTTCTTCCGGTCGGCAAACGTCAAAACCAAAGCAAAGATTTTGCGCTCCGTATCCGACAACGGCAGATAGTCAAGTATGGAGAAATAGGTGTAGTGGTCAACCGGCGTCATCGGCCGCGCTCCTTCTCGGCCTGCCAAAAAGCCAGATAATCGGCCTTCAGCCGCTGCTTTTTGTCCACCTGCTTCAGCAATGCCAGCACAATTTGCACCGTAACCGGGTCAGCCGTGCTTATCAGCTTTTTAACCGCCTTGCGATGCTGAACAACGTCCCCGGCCAGCGGGAAAACAGGGTCTATTCCCTTTGTATTTCCCCCATTTTCACATTTTCCGGCCTTTTCCATCTTACCCATTTTAACATTCACGGGGTTGCAAGTCGGGTTTTTGCCGTTGCCGGGGCCTGTGGATTGCAAGCAATGGCATCGCCCCGGATTGCAGGGCTTTGAACCTGTTTTTGAGCATTTTGAGGGCGTTTTTTGCGGATTTTCTGCGTTTTTTGGGGTCATTTTTGCCCCCGTGCCGGCCAGCGCCATTGATTCGCCGGGGGCAGTCCAGCCCGGACGTAGTCGCGGAGTTCCTCGGCGCGGTATCTGACGCAGCGTCCAAACC
>JAAZGQ010000372.1 GCA_012511135.1 Bacteroidales bacterium
GAACTGAGCAACAGGTTGGCCAGTTCTTCCAGCTGAATGTGCTGCTTAAAAGAACGGCTGCTTTTGCGTTTGATTTGTATGCTTCTTAAATTTCTGGTTTCATCGTTGAAAGAAGCCTTTAACTTTGTTCGTTCCGTTGATCCCCTCTCCAAAGTATGGGCAATAATTTGCCGGCTGTAATAGGGAATGTTCATTATGCTTTGAATCCGCTGGGCATTCTCCAGCTGATTGAACGAATTCATGGAGGAACTTTGCATAAAGTCCAGAGCGTATTGACTCAGTCCCTGATCGTAAAAAAGATTGGCAATATCCATGGCTTCTACTTGAATTGTAAGATTCTGTTATCATAGGGGAAAAGTTTTAGAGCTTCAGCAAACAAAAGCCTGGCTTTTTCCATATCATTGCGGCAATAATAATCCAGCAAATAATAATAAGCATCGTTTTTACCCCAGGAGGGATCGTTGGGGTTTTCGCTGTAGTTGTCCTGCAGTGAAATAGCCTTAAGAAAGAGCTCTTCAAAGCGGTTTTTTCCTCCGTAAACGACCGGCGTATAATAATCTCTGATACCCAGCGCGAGATAAGCCCTAAGGTTTTGAGGATCCATATCGATGGCTTTTTGAGCATATTTTTTGGCTTCTCCGCTTATAAAAGGGATTTTTATCGAGGCAGCAAAAGCCACACTGTAGTTCTTCAGGATAGATAATAAGGCATAATCCTCCGATTCTTTGTTTTTGATTTTGTTCAGACAATGCAGTGCTTCTGACAATTCGATCCTGGCGGTCTTCTGAAATTCTTCTGCCGGATTGGACTGGGCACACAGCGACTTTTTGTATTTGGCATAGGCTGTCCAATAATTCAGATAACGATTGTTGGAGCTTTTGTTTTCCAGATTGAGAGAACGGATTATGTGGTTGATTTCTTCCATACTACCGGTTTTGAAATAATAAATAAATGCGGAGTCGATTTCTGCTTGCAAGCCTCGGGCCTGTATGGGTAAAACAGCTGCTAACAAAAGCAGTAAAAGGATTTTTTTCATATATGATGTGTTTAAGGAAAGGGATGGGGATAAGCAGTAAACAAGGCCTGATTGTTATTCAGGCAATAGCCTAAGAATGGCCAGCTGTGATTGCCGGTCAACAAACACCAACCGGGAGTAAGTACTCGCACTATTTTATAATTAAGCTCTTCTGCATCAAGGGGGCTTATGTCTTTGTAGACGAGGTGTCTGAGTCCAACTTTCTTGAGTTCTTCCAGACTGAAATACCTACATTTGTTGTCGGGATCGGCACGGTAGATTTTTTGATCACCTGAATCAAAACGGGCAGCTTCTCTAAGTATAGGGGCTTCTTTTCTGAATTGGGGATATTGGTTGTAAAAATGAAAATGCTTGTCGAAGTCGTCAATTTTATTAAGATCGGGTTCGTCTGGTAATAGATGCTTTTCAGTCAGACTGATGGCATATTCTATGCCCTGATAGGCTTCCAGGCAGGCTTTGATCAGAGCCTGGGTCTTAGTGAAACGCGCTGCACAACCCAATGACTGATAGACTTTGTTTTTATAGCGGAAATAGAGAAAGACCACCATACATTCCACAGGAGAAAAAGCCGCCAGATCAAAACTTTTTATTTGAACAGCCGGATTATCGAAGAGCCGGCAAATAGTTTTGTTTTTATAGTAATGCTGCAAAATCAGCCTTGAGGTGTAAGAGCGATAAGGCAAAGCATCCTGATGATACCAGAAGAGCGCAAAAGCATGTCTCTCGGCACATTCCAGAAAGCCGCTTA
>JAAZGQ010000037.1 GCA_012511135.1 Bacteroidales bacterium
AAATTAAAAATCGGATTTGCGCTGGGTATTTTTGCCATTTTCGGCATTATTCGGTATCGCACCGAGCAGGTACCTATAAGGGAGATGACCTATTTATTTACCATCACTGCTATTTCGGTTATTAACGCCCTGTCTGTCCAAATGAGTTATACTCAGATGGTAGCCACCAACCTGATTATTATTTTAGTAATTTGGGGGCTTGAAACTTCGCGCTGGCTTAAACACACTTCGAGCAAAATGGTACTCTACGACAGAATTCAACTGATTCTGCCAGAAAAAGAGCCCGAGCTAATCGCCGATCTAAAAAAACGCACCGGTCTGGACATTCTCCGAATAGAAATTGGACACATAGACTTTTCGCGCGACATTGCCTTTATAAAGGTTTACTACGAATCAGACCGTGAAGATATGAACACGGTGGATAATGTAACCCGTTTCCCCAAATGGTCTAACGAATAATCTGTTTTAGGAATGAATAAAAAAATAGTACTATGCCTGCTTGCCCTGAGCTGCCTGTTGCCTATTCAGGCTCAGGACGATCCGGACGATTGGGGTGGTCAGGTTTCCGTGGAAATTTCAAAAAAAATAATCCGCAAAGTTACTCTAAGCTTCGAAGAGGAATTCCGTCTGCACAAGAATTTCGGCCGGGCCGATCGTTTTTCGCACAGCCTGGATCTTAGCTACAAACCCTACAAATTCCTAAAGGGCGGCATCAGTTACAATTTGCTGAATTATTATGATCTTCAGGACGGTTGGGATTACAGACATCGTTACAATGTTTACGTCACCGGTGACAAATCATTCGGACGTTTCAATATTTCACTGCGCGAACGCCTGCAAGGCACTCACCGGCCGCTGCTGGAATCCGATCACAATCCCAAGTGGTATCTGCGCAGCCGGCTTGAAGTAGAATACGACATCAAAGATTGTCATTTCGAACCCTATGCTTCTGCCGAAATGTATTACAGCCTGAACGATCCCGACCCAACGAACAAGAGCATCAACCGCTGGCGCTTTATTGCCGGTACCAAATACAACATAAACAAAGACAATTCGCTGCAATTGTATTACCGCTATACCAATTATGCCGACGAGGACGACGACAACGGGCATATGATATGTATCGGATATTCATTTGATTTATAAACGGAAAGCGATGAAAAAGACCTGTACTTTTGGCTTACTGATCCTATTGATTTTTTGGATGGCCTGTTGCAAACCTACCGGGCCTGATATTCCCGATATCCCGGACAATCCCGATACTCCGGACAATCCCATAGATTCGGTGGACACAGATACCATGGTAATTGATTCCACGGCTGTGTTGATCTTCTACACCGATACGGCTGTGCATATTACCAATCCTCTGGAAGACGAAATACTTGTCCAACAAAACAATGGACACATCAGCGTTCAGTCGCAGGCTGCCGGAATGAAATTTGTACTGTCGGGAGCTCGTCAGGATGCCTCCTTTAGTATTGCCAGCGACAGCAGTTTCAGCCTGATCCTGGATAGTCTGAATCTTGCTTCTTCAATTGGCCCGGCCATCAATATTCAAGGTACAGAAAGAACGCTGGTTTACCTCAAAGATAGTACTGAGAATTTCATAATTGACGCTCAAGTCTATTCCTCAGAACTCAACACCAGCACCCGCTCTTGCTTTTACGCCAGGGGAGGGCTGATTTTTGGCGGTAAAGGAAAACTCAAAATTCAAAGCAGAAGCCAGCATGCCCTTTGTTCCGATAAATATGTCCGCATTCAGGACGGAGAGTTAACACTTGAAACAGAAGCCCGGGATGGTATCCACGTAAGCAACTACTTTGTAATGGATCAGGGCAGCCTGCAAATCTCCAGCCTGAGCGATGGTATTGAATGCGATTCAGGTTTTGTACGGATCAACGGGGGTAAACTCTCCATCAATTCCGGTGACGAAGGCATAGTGACTTCCTACCTGGGACAGGATACTACTATAAATTCGAGTATTGTAATAGAACAGGGCGAAATTAACATCAACACAACAGGCGAAAAGAGCATGGGAATTGATGCCTCTCAGGATCTGGCTATTTACGACGGCAACATAAGAATTGAACTGGAAGGAAATGCATCCAAGGCTTTAAAAAGCGATAAAAATATATTCATCCTGGGTGGTAATTTTGAATTAATTGCCAAAGGCGATGCCAGCTGGGATGAGCTTGAGACCGACTTATCTTCGGCAGCGGGCATTAAATGCGACGGCAGCCTGCAGATTTCGGGAAGCGAAACCAGCATCAACATCCTCAGCACCGGTACCGGCGGTAAAGGGATCAATGTAACGGGACAAATTCTGATTGAAGACGGAACTATTCTGGTCAAAACTACCGGCAATCAGCATTTGTACGGTGTTTATTATTCCAATGCCAAGGGCATAAAAAGCGATGCCAACCTGACTATTTCCGGAGGCAAGATCAAAGTAGAAACTACCGGAGGCATAGGAAGTGACGGCATTGACTCGGACGGCAGCCTTATAATAGAGGGCGGTGAAATCGAGGTGCTCGCCTACGACGATTGCATTAAATCGCTCCAGAACATGACCCTGAACAACGGAAATATTTATTGTTACAGCACCCACAATGACGCCCTCGACACCAAAGCCTCATTGACGGTGAACGGAGGTTTTATTCTTGCTTCCGGAGCCGAGGGCAGCAAGAACGGAGTGAATTGCAACGGAATTTTCAAAATCAACGGGGGCAGCCTGCTGGCAACCGGTGGAAAAAACACCAACCCCAGCAGCACTTCTGCTCAAAACACGATTATATACAATGGCCTGGGCAATTCGGGAGATTACGTACACCTTCAAACAGCCGAAGGCAGTCCGGTAATGACCTACCAATTCCCCCGCAGTTATTCGGTACTAAAACTGATGTACAGCGCTTCGGACCTGACCAAAGGGAAGGGCTATTCCCTTTATATGGGAGGAGAAGTCACGGAAGGCGAGAATGTGCATGGCTTTATTCTGGGTGGCAGCTACACACCGGGAACATTATTGAAGAACTTCAATATAACCTATACGGTTACTACAGTAAACTGATCTTTACTGCTTGACAAGTTTAAAGACTTGTCCCTTGATTTTCAGAATGTAGAGTCCTGCCTGCAGGCCCGATATATCTATGACTTCAATCGGATCTGTACAGAGCTTACTATGAACCAGCCGGCCTCCGATGGTGAAGAGCTTAAGCTGTAAACCCTGAGCATTCCTGACAGTAAAACTGTTTTTCACCAGGCTGGGATAAACTTCAATTCCTTTGCTCCGGCTATCAACATCCAGCTTAGATAAAAGGTTGGAAGCAGCAAAACTGGATTCTTGTATTTTCCAGACGCTGCCGCCATCGGGAATGCGCGAATAACTCATATTGCGGTCCATCACCGGATAAGTAACCGAATCGATCAACATCAGACGGCCAAATTCATCCTTTTTGGACAGAACCAGACTCTCGCCCAGGGCATCGAGTTTGAAGTTCAAATGCAGAGGACCTTGCTCAGGCTCTCCGTCTGCCCAGAGGCAAAGCCAGGATTTGGCCGGCAACAGAGTCTGACTTGAATCTGTGGCGGCTATCCTGCCCAAAGCTTGATATACCGGAACATCGCTCAAATACCAGCCGGCCAGATTCAGCTCTTCCTCTCCATAATTGTAAAGCTCAATGTAATCATCTGTTTCTCCGTATTCATCGGGAATTTGATTATTACTGGCCACAATTTCGTTGATGAGCACTGTGGGACGAATATCCTGAGCATATGGATCTTCCTCGTAAATTGCCCTGAGCGACAACTCAGAGTCGAAGAGCCCGGTATATACTTCATTAGCCAGAATCTGGATATTGCCGTTTTTGTCTATGCAGCTCATTTCCAGGTCAAAAATCAGATCAGAGCTGTTGGCCGTCGCCTGATGTACTTCGACAGCAATCAGGTTACTGCCTTCGCTAAGCATACTGAGGGGTATTTCGTATTCAGCATTCAGGCCGTTATTGGCCGAAGAAGCATAAGTATTGTATGTGATGCTGCCCGCAGGCATATTGAGTCTGGCAAGTTCCTGGCCGTTTACATACACAACAGCCCCGTCGTCAGCAAAAATACTGAGACGAAAACTGCTTTTGTTGGCCAGATCGCTTAGCTGAATTTCTTTCCTGAAATAGGCTGTCGGGTATTTATTATTGTAATTGCCGTAATCCAGCACAGTGACTTCGCCCTTATCGCCGTAACCAAACTGGGCATTTCCCTGAGACCAGGACTGATCGCTGTAAGTCAGACTGTTCCAGCCCAGGCCTGGCGCATTGCTGCTGTAATAATAGCGCCAGCCCGCTCCCTTGGCAATCAATTGATTGATGCTACCACCCTTGTTGACTTCCCAATGCGAAAATTGCATCCCCGGCACACGGGCAGCCCTGATGTTTATGTCTTGTTGCAGAAAATACCTCAGGTTAATTTCGGCATCCTGAATATAGGCCCGGTTTAAATAGTAACTGGCCGAGGGATGGTTAGCGCTCAGTTTAATCAGCCCGTTGGAAACCCCAGCCATATATCTGTTGCTAATGATGCTTAGCATATTGTTCGGCCGTTGCCGGGCAAAATTACGCATCGATTCCAGGTCGTTGTTGAAATCGACAGAAGAACCCCAACGCTGCTTATGATATACTATTTCGTTGGCAATTTTGGGAGCCATGCTGTCCAGAATGGCAATAACACGTTCAGGCTCAAAACTTTTGGACAATTCTACGCACATATTATCAATAAAACGCTGGCGGAATTCAGCGTTTAGCATCAGGCGCTTAAACATCATCGTTGACCATTGCCCCCAGGAGTTGTTTTCGCCCAGGGCATGAGCCAGGGTGTTGTGCGAAGCACCGTTTACACCATTAAAGCCAAAATCCAGATCATATATTATCCAGCGCCATTTGCCGTCCACTTTGCGTTTCCACAGCTTGAAATTATTATGTGGCCAGTCGGTGTTGGCTACATAAATTTCGAAAAGCTGGTAGTGGAGGTAATTTTCCATATCAATACGCCTGCAGACTGCCTGGAATGCCGTATCGGATGCCATATCCAATTCTTCGATAAATTTATGCAATTCAGCGTATTCCGGCGTCACAGGAAAAAGATCCACATCGGGCACACCGTCAATGATAATATCCTTTTCGTCCAGGCCGTAATTACAATAAATCAGGTCCTTGTTGCTTCTTTCTCTTAGGTTCTCTATACCGTAATACTTCCCGTTAATAAACACTACCGCAGGCTCATAAGCCAGGTAATCCAGGTCGATTCTGTTGCGAAGTATAGATTGTATAAAACCGTCACGCATTTGGGTACGGCCATTATCGTTGCCTGAATTTCGCAACATAACGTCCTTGTATAATTGCCCGGGCTTGCTTACAGGGAAAAAATCGTAATCCAGGTGATTATTACCAAATTTTGAACGCGGTTGAATTTTCAGGGATTTTAGCCCGCTGGATCTGGTCCAGCCTCCCGCTATGGCGATGTCCAACTCTTGATTTAGTTGTAACTGACCAGTAGTATCAATCAACTCAAAATTGGCCGGCCTTGACCAATCCTGGTTGTAGTTTTTGGGCAGACTTTGTCCATTACCCGGAATACCGTTGATGCCATCCACATAGATACCATACATACTGTTCCAAAGATGCAGGGGATCGGCCACCAGCGACACTACCGGCAAATCAAAATTCCGCTCGCCTATAAAATAGGTAGCTGTCAGCAAATCGCTGGGCAAACAATCTACCGCCAGGCAGACTGCTCTCAACACGGTAGTCTTATTTATATAAACAGAAGCACCCGATCGATATTTTGTTGAATTCATATCCGGCTCGGAACCGTCAAGTGTATAATAAATATCACCCCTGGAGGGACTTATAAAACCAAAATAGGTTGGTCCGGAATAAAAACCACTGCTAAGTTTAAATTCAGGATTGGGGCAACGGGCCAAAGCAGGAAGCCCTTCGGAATTGGAAGCCCCAGCTGAAGCAGTGGCAAAAAAACTCCAACTGTTGTCTCCATCCACGGTCCGGCCGTAAGAGACATTCCGGTATTGAGGCGGATAATGTACTTCGTCCACTACCACGCCGCTGCGGTTATACAAATAAAGTACGCCCCCGTCGGGTTCCAGTTTGAAATTGGCATGCCCGCTACGGTCTTCCCTTTCGAACCATAACACTGCATAACCTCCGGCAGAAATAACTTGAGTATCAGGATTCCATTTGCGGGGCATACCTGTATCATCGCTAAAAAAATAACCGGCCAATTCGATCTCTCTGTCCGAAGCATTATAAACTTCGACCCACATACTGTAATTGGTATCTGAATCTCTTACGGCTGAAATATTCTTAGGCATCAGCTCATTGATCCTGAGTTGTGCCTTCAAGGAAAATGAAAAGAACAGGAATAAGAAAAGTAATATGTTTTTCTTCATTAATTTCATGTCTTTATGAAATAGGACAATTAATCGCAAATTTATATAAAAGTTACAAAGGTACTC
>JAAZGQ010000373.1 GCA_012511135.1 Bacteroidales bacterium
CAAAACACACAATAAAACAGGCAAAAAGCTGTTTAATAACCGATCAGCCCCTTTGTATTGAAAGCATTATTTTCACATATTCTTCTGCTAAGCCTGCTGCTTGTTGCGGCCTCTTCCTGTTCCACCCAGAAGAATACCTGGATGGCCCGTAATTATCATGCCCTGACCACTCATTACAACATTAAATTCAACGGGCAGGAAAGCTACGAGGCGGGACTGAAACAAATCGAGGATGCTCACAAAGAGGATTATTCTTCTCTTTTGCCTGTTTTTCCCTACAACGAACAATCGGCCTCCCGGGCTGCCGGCAATATGAACCGCTGCATCGAGAAATGCGAAAAGGCCATCAAAACTCATTCCATAAGGGTAAAACCCGAAAAACAACCTGAACGCAAGGCCAGCGAAAAAGAAAAGCTTTTTTACAGCCAGGAAGAATTCAATCCCATTATGGGGCAAGTCTTTTTACTGATGGCCAAAGCTCAGTTTCACAAAGCCGACTATTTGTCGGCCGGCTCCACCTGCTCTTACATCATCAGGCATTTTGCCACCGACAAGCCTCTTTGCGACGAAGCCAGGATCTGGCTGGCCAGGTCGTATTACGAACAGGAATGGTATTACGACGCCGAAAACATTTTTTATGCCCTCAACGATCAGGGCTTCGATTCCAGACTCAACGACCTGTACGCCACCTCTTACGCTGACTTTTTGCTGAGGCAGGAAAAAAACAGTCAGGCCCTGCCCTATCTGGAAATAGCCCTAAAAAACACCCGCAAAAAAGAAGAAAAACAGCGCTATCTTTTTTTGCTGGCCCAATTGCATCAGGAAACGGGTTCTCCGGCCAAAGCCTTCGAGCTGTACAAAGCCGTGCCACGAAAAAACCCGCCCTACGAAATGGCGTTGAATGCCCGGATCAGGCAAACCGAAGTCTATCCTCAGGGCAGCAGCAAATCGGCTTTGAAAAAATTGAAAAGACTCAGCCGCAACCCCAACAATCAAAACTACCTGGATGCCATCTATTACGCCATGGGTAACCTCTATTTTTCGGAAAAAGATACCCTGAATGCCATAGACAGCTATCGCTCGGCTATAAGTCAAAGCACTTCCAACGGGCCCTACAAGGCCCAGGCCCTGATGAGCCTCGGCGACTATTATTACCGCAACGAGCTTTTTCTGGAAGCAGCTCCCCTTTATCAACAGGCAAAAAGCCTGATTGGTGAGGAACACAAAGAAAAAGAATTGGTCGAAGAGAGAGCCAGAGTGCTGGATCTGCTGCAACCCCACCTGGAAACCATTCACGTACAAGACAGCCTTCAGTGGATGGCTGCCCTGCCCGATGAGGAACGCATCAAACTGATAGAAGAGCTGATTACCCAGGCAAAAAAGACAGCCCGCCAGGAAGCCCGGCTGCGTAACCAGGAAGATGCCCTGAGCGCCAACCAGGGCCTGACCCAGGCCAATGTTCCCGAAGAAACAACCCCAACAGTCTTACCCGGCCTGCAAAATGCCGACGACAGTTGGTATTTTTACAATCCCAACACACTGGAGGCAGGCCAGCGGGAATTTCAACGTAACTGGGGCAGACGCAAGCTCGAAGACAACTGGCGCATCCGCAACAAGGGTGATTTTTTCAGCAACAATGACTTTGCCGGATTTGGCGACGAATCGGAGCTGCCGGTGGCAGCCATTGACAGCCTTCTTTCCGGCACACCAGCCGGGGACAGCCTGTTATCGGAAACAGAAACCGGTACCAGCAGCATTGCCGGAGAAAAATTCCGCCCGGAGTTTGAAGCCTCCGACGATCCCACACAAGAGGGTTATTACCTGAAAGATCTGCCCTTTACTGAGGAGCAACTTCAAGCCTCTATGGATTTGATTTCAGAAGCCAGTTTTATGTCGGGTATGATCTTTAGGGAACATATGGGTAACAATGAACTCGCATTGAGAACGTTTCATATTTTCGAGCAACGATTTCCCAACGATTCCACTTACCTGCCCGAGATTTATTACATTTCTTACCTGATGCAGATGCAAAGCGGGAATAAACAAGCAGCCGACAGCCTTCGTAGCAGCTTGCTGGAAAAGTTCCCGCAAACTCAACAGGCCGACCTGCTCGAAAATCCTTATTTTCTTGATAAACTCAAGGAAATGTACCTCCTGCAGGATTCTTTGTACGCAGCCACTTATCAGCATTTCCTTGACGACACTTCCGACAGCGTTAAACTCAATTGTGCCTACGTGGAGGCCAATTACCCCAAAAGCGAACTCCGGCCCAATTTTTGGTTCTTAAGTGCCCTGGAAGCTATCAAAGCTGGCGATGCCGAAGAATTTCTCCGCCTGATCCGGCTTATTGCCTCGGAATATCCCGCTACTCAGCTGGGGCCTGTAAGCCAGCAAATGATCAGCTATTGGGAAGAAGGCCGCCGGCCGGTGAGTTTCAAAGGCTTCTTTCTGTCCTCCGGCCTGACCATAGAAGACTCCCTGGCTATGGCCCGTCTGGATTCATTGGCCAGCATGTTTACTTACCAACCCGAAGAAGTACATATCCTTGCTCTGGGCTACGCGGCCGATTCCATCAACGTAAACCGACTGCTCTTTGATGTGGCGCTTTATAATTTTACTAATTTTCTGATCAGGGATTACGAGCTGAGCCTCGAAAAAATAGGCTCTCAGGAGGCTTTGATGGTACGTAGCTTCGAAAACCGCGAAGACATCTATCGTTACATTTCTACTTTAAGTTTTCAGGGCGAAGATCCCCGGCAAAAGTACCCCGGGCTTAAAATCCTGATCTTCTCGGAATCCAATCTGGAGTTGTTGAAGGAAGAATTTCCCGAAGAAGTTTATCGTCGCTTCGTCGAGACTCACTATCCATAGTATTAATCAGGGTATTGCAAAGTTCTTAAAACCGCAGAGCTACACTGGCCCTTTTGGAATACTAGCCCTTAGATCCTGGTCATTTTGGGATACTAGCCTTTGGAGTAGGGTCTTTGACTGAGACGACGTTCTCCTGTATCGAGCACCTTCAGGTCGATGCTGATGCAATCTTTTGGCAGTAGTTCTTCAATTTTTTCGGGCCATTCGATAAAACAGTATTTATCGCTGTAAAAATACTCCTCGCTGCCTATGCTGTAGGCTTCCTGCAATTTGTTGATGCGGTAAAAATCAAAATGATACACAGCCTCATCGCCGTCGAGAGGATATTCGTTTATCAGGGCAAAACTGGGACTATTAACGGAACTTTTCACGCCCAATTCCCGGCAAAGGGCCTGAATAAGCGTCGTTTTACCAGCGCCCATTCCGCCGTAAAAAGCAAAAACTCTTTGGGCAGGGAAATTATTCAGGAGCAAACGGGCGGCCTGCTGTATACCAGATAATTGAAATTCGATGGGCAACATATTTATTTAGAATCCAACAAAATAAACGGAACTATCATTTCTTCGAGCGATATGCCGCCGTGCTGAAATGTATGTTTGTAATACGAAGCGTAATAATTGTAGTTGTTGAGGTAGACGAAATAATCGTTATTCCGGGCAAAAATATACGTAGTACTCAGATTGGGGCTGGGCAGCTTATATTGCAGGGGATTTTTGATTTCGTAGACTTGCCTCGAATTGTATTCCAGGGTTTTGCCCAATTTGTAGCGTAAATTGGTGTTGGTGTTTCGGTCGCCTACGACCTTGACCGGATTGTCTACTTTTATAGTACCGTGATCGGTTGTCAGGATGACCCGGCAGGGCTGCTGCGAAAGGAAATCGAGCAAGCCGGCTATGGCCGAGTGCTTGTACCAGGATTCGGTGAGCGAACGATAAGCCGCTTCATCGTTAGCCAAATCCCGTATCATTCTGGATTCGGTACGGGCATGTGACAGCATATCTATAAAATTGAAAACCACCACATTGAGAGGATTCTGAGTGTAATTCTTGAGATTAGACAGCAATTTCTCGCCGGCCTGGTTGTCGTTGATTTTGTGATAGCTGAATTTGTATTTCTTACGATAACGCTCTAGCTGGGTTTGGATCAAGGGCGCTTCGTTAAGATTTTTGCCATCTTCCTCGTCTTCGTCCACCCAAAGTTCGGGAAACATTTCTTGAATCTGCAAGGGATACAGCCCCGAAAAAATAGCGTTTCGGGCGTATTGAGTGGCAGTGGGCAAAATACTGAAATACATTTGCTCGTCGACGGTGAAAGATTGCCCGATGTGTTGTTTTATCATCCTCCACTGGTCGAAACGAAAATTATCGATCAGTATAAACCACACTTTCTCTCCCGCATCAAGCAAGGGAAACAGCTTTTCGCGAAATAAGTCAGGGCTCATCAGGGGACGTTCCGAAGGGCCCTCCATCCAACGGGCATAATTTTGGGAAACAAATCGGGCAAAGAGGCGGTTGGCCTCGTTTTTTTGCATCAACAAGACTTCGTCCAGGGCATTTTTGGTACCGGCCAGTTCCAGCTCCCAAAAGACCAATTTCTTGTAAACTTCTTTCCAGTGTTCTTCGCTGGAGGCAGAATCAATTTGTAGAGCAATTTCCTGAAAACGTTGCTGGTAGTCGGCAGTGACTGCACCCGAAATGATTTCGTTTTTGTGCAGGTTCTTTTTGATGGTCAACAGGATTTGATTGGGGTTGACAGGTTTGATGAGGTAATCGGAGATTTTGTTACCAATGGCCTGATCCATAATATCCTCTTCTTCACTCTTGGTAATCATTACAATGGGCAAAGAAGGATAAAGTTCCTTGATGGCGTTAAGCGTCTCGAGACCACTGAGTCCGGGCATGTTTTCGTCCAGAAAAACCAGGTCAAAAACCTGGCTGCGGCACAAATCCAATGCGTCCTGACCATTGGTGGCCGTTACCAGTTCAAATCCTTTCTCTTCCAAAAAAAGGATATGAGGTTTGAGTAAATCAATTTCGTCGTCGGCCCAAAGCAGCCTGTCTTTTCTCATTAAAGCAATGCCTCAACTTTTTGTGCCAG
>JAAZGQ010000374.1 GCA_012511135.1 Bacteroidales bacterium
AAGTAATACCGATTTGCCACTGGCAGAGGCAGGAATGCAACTCATACTGGTGTGATCGCCTTCTCCTATGTCTTCGGCAAAGGCATTGCGGATAAAATCTTCTAATGTGGCCATGTGTTAAGTGTTTTATTACCTCCGGAGGAATTTGAGGCAAAAATACAGCCTTTATTCCAAAAAGCCCTGCAAGAGCTTCGCGAATTGCACAAAAATATCTTTTTTTGCATAAACAAAGGACTGAGAACAAACTCTATCTCTTTTTTATAAACAGGCTTCGGGGAACAGAACAAACCTCTTCGGGCAAACATTAATTGAAATGAAAATCGTTTTTTTATTGACAGGAAAAACCAGCGAAGATTATGCCCGAAAGAGTATCAAGCTGTTTGAGGAAAGGTTAAAGCATTATTTGCCCTTCGAAATCGTCTGTTTACCGGAGCTCAAAAACTCGGGAAAAATCAGCGAACAAGAGCAGAAGCAACGCGAAGCGGCTTTGCTGGAGCCTTGGATAAAAGCGGAGAATGCTCTGGTCTTGCTTGACGAAAGGGGCAAGGAATACACTTCGGAGGCTTTTGCCACCCACCTCCAAAAAAAGATGAACGCCGGCTTACGCAACCTTGTCTTTGTATGCGGTGGCCCATATGGTTTTGATGAATCTGTTTACAGACGTATTCCCGAAAGGCTTTCGCTGTCAAAAATGACCTTCTCGCATCAAATGGTTAGGGTGTTTTTTGTGGAGCAGCTCTACCGGGCCATGACCATTCTGAGAGGGGAACCTTATCACCACGCATAAATAGAAAAGTAGAAAAAACAAAAAAAAACAGCGGATTGTTTGCACATAAAAAAATTAAGCCTACATTTGCCCCCACAAAAACAAAAAAATGATGATTCAACTGATCGTATCTATCCTAGTGATTGTCCTAGTCGTGGTGACTCCGGGAGCGGGAAAGGTATGTTTATAAGTATCCTAAAATAATACAGTATAGGCCTTTCCCATAAAAACGGAAAGGCTTTTTTTTTGATTTAAAGCATTAATTATGAAACATCCACTACGCAGTGCAGTATGCACTCAAGGCAGAAGAATGGCAGGTGCCAGGGCTCTGTGGCTGGCCAACGGAATGAAAAAAGAACAATTTGGGAAACCGATCATCGCCATAGTCAATTCCTTTACTCAATTTGTACCCGGGCATGTGCATTTGCACGGCATAGGTCAGGAAATCAAAGCTGAAATTGAGAAAGCAGGCTGCTTTGCGGCAGAATTCAACACCATAGCTATAGACGACGGCATAGCCATGGGGCACGACGGCATGCTTTATTCCCTGCCCAGCCGGGATTTGATTGCAGACAGCGTGGAGTACATGGTAAATGCCCACAAAGCAGATGCCATGATTTGCATCAGCAATTGCGATAAGATCACCCCCGGTATG
This sequence comes from Bacteroidales bacterium, assembly GCA_012511135.1. GTDB lineage: Bacteria > Bacteroidota > Bacteroidia > Bacteroidales > UBA1402 > UBA1402. The sequence continues at coordinate 1,422 of JAAZGQ010000374.1, forward strand.
CTGATGGCTGCTCTGAGGCTTAATATTCCGGCCGTTTTTGTTTCAGGTGGCCCGATGGAAGCCGGCAAACTGGGAGAAACTTATCTGGACCTGATAGATGCCATGGTACAGGCAGCCGATCCTAAAGTCTCTGACGATGAACTGGCTGCCGTTGAGTCGGTGGCCTGCCCGGGTTGCGGCAGTTGTTCGGGTATGTTTACGGCCAATTCCATGAATTGTCTCAACGAAGCTTTAGGTCTGGCGCTGCCCGGAAACGGAACTGTACTGGCAACTCATGCCAACAGGAAAAAAATCTTTCAACTGGCCGCTCAACAAATAGTCCGCAACACTTTTGCTTACTACAACGAGGGTGACGAAAGCGTGTTGCCTCTTTCTATCGCAACCAAAGCCGCGTTTATGAACTCCATGTCGCTGGATATAGCCATGGGCGGATCGACCAACACCATCTTGCATTTGTTGGCTTTGGCGCAAGAAGCCAAAGTGGACTTTACACTGGATGACATTGATGCGCTTTCAGGTAAGATTCCCTGTTTATGCAAAGTAGCACCCAACAGTCACTATCATATTCAGGACGTAAACAGGGCCGGAGGCATACTGTCCATTTTGGATGAGCTTGACAAAGCCTCTTTGATAGACACTTCTGTGTGCAGGGCTGATGGAAACACACTCAAAGAAGCCATCCAAAAATACGCTTTAAGCTCAGAAAATATTATCCCTGAAGCCCTGGCTTTGTATAAATCGGCTCCCGGAGGCAAGTTCAATATTAGTCTCGCTTCGCAGCAGGCCGTTTACAAAGAACTGGACAACGATAGAAGCCTGGGTTGTATTCGTGATGTGAAACACGCTTATACACAGGATGGAGGTCTGGCTATACTTAAAGGAAATATTGCACTGGACGGCTGTGTGGTTAAGACAGCCGGTGTTGATGAATCCATCTGGAAATTCAGCGGCAAAGCCAAAGTTTTTCATTCACAGGAAGCTGCCTGTGACGGTATTCTGGAGGGCAAAGTAGAAGCCGGCGATGTGGTGGTGATAGTTTACGAAGGGCCCAAAGGCGGACCGGGTATGCAGGAAATGCTGTACCCCACTTCGTACATCAAATCCAGGGGCCTGGGTAAAAGCTGTGCCCTGATTACCGACGGTCGTTTTTCGGGTGGCACTTCCGGCCTCTCCATTGGGCATATTTCGCCCGAAGCAGCATCCGGTGGAGCCGTGGCTCTTATTCACGATAACGATATCATTGATATAGATATTCCCAATCGCAGCATAAATCTTAGAAT
>JAAZGQ010000038.1 GCA_012511135.1 Bacteroidales bacterium
GACGAGGGGGAAGATAAAATAGCCAAAAAAGCCCGACTGGAAGAGCTTGAGCCTATGGAAGTGGTTCAGTATTATACCAACCGCTACCACAAAGCCATGGATGCGCTTCGGGTTTTGCCACCTAGTATAGAGCCTCAGGCCTCGGGGCATATCATTGAACAAATTCAGATGGTACAAAAGATTCTGGACCATGGATATGCTTATGTAAGCGAGGGTTCTGTCTATTTTGATGTAGAAAAATACAACAAAAGCCATCATTACGGTAAGCTATCGGGACGAAACATTGAAGATATGCTCTGTACCACCCGTCGGCTCGATGGGCAGGACGAAAAGAAAAACAGCATAGATTTCGCCTTGTGGAAGAAAGCTTCTCCCGAACATATAATGCGTTGGCCATCTCCCTGGAGCGAGGGTTTCCCGGGCTGGCACATGGAATGCACTGCCATGGGAACGCGCTACCTTGGTGAGCAATTCGATATTCACGGCGGCGGGATGGATTTACTTTTCCCTCATCACGAATGCGAGATAGCCCAGTCGGTGGCAGCTCTCGAGAAGGAAAGCGTGCGTTATTGGATGCACAACAACATGATCACCATCAACGGCCAAAAAATGGGCAAGTCTCTCGGGAATTTCATTACTCTGGAAGAATTTTTCCAGGGCAGTCATCCCATACTGACGCAGGCTTATGCTCCCATGACCATTCGCTTTTTTATTTTGCAGGCTCATTACCGCAGCACGGTGGACTTCAGCAACGAGGCTTTGCAGGCTTCGGAAAAAGGTTATGGCCGCCTGATGGATATCTGCAAACGCTTGCAGGAACTTAAACCTGCAGAGAAATCGACGGCAGACCTCAGTGATTTGAGACAGAAATGCTTCGATGCCATGAACGATGACCTGAATACGCCTATTGTCATTTCGCATCTCTTTGAAGCAGGCAAGGCCATCAACAGCATATTTGATGGAAATGCAGGCATTACAGCGGTTGATCTGGAAGAACTCCGGGACGTCTATGCCTTGTTTGTCAACGAAATACTCGGCCTCGATTCCCAATCGGAACCTGGACAGGACAATGCAAACACTCAGGCAGAACGTGCAGCTTACAGGGCCGCCATCGATATGTTGCTGGAGCTCCGCATGGAAGCCAAAGCCAACAAAGACTGGGAAAAAGCCGATAAGATTCGCAAACAGCTCGCGGACCTGGGCTTCGAAGTAATGGACAGAAAAGAGGGCTTCGACTGGAAATGGTCAGCTCCCTGATTGCTTAAGCTCTCGGGGAAATCATTTTGAATTTTCTTGCGGATAACGCAGGTTTTCGGCGTATTCGAATACTGCCTTTACCGAACCTACGCGGATAGGCGATTCTATTTGCAAAGGCAGACGATTGAGGTCGTTGCCCAGCCATAGTTTCAACACATCTCCTTTTTTAAAGACAGAGCCTTCGATAAGGCTCAGTTCAAAATAATGAGCATGATGGGTTTTACCCCTGTGCAGCTTTATGAGTGCTTTGCCCTTGTAGCTGAGCCAGACATCGTATTGTCCGTCGTCCAGCCGCACGGGGATATGAATAGCTTGTCCCGAAAACAGGCGTTCATCAGGTATATTGCGCATACGGTAAACGCTGCTGATTATATCAAATCCGCAATCCCTGGTATGCTCGTAGACTGGATCTTTCCACACCTCCCTGCGTTTTAATTGAGTGCGAATATTCCAGCCCTCGCTGGTATCGGATGGCTGGAACAGAAAATTATCCTGGCCATGCCATTTTCCTTCGTGGGTATATTTTTTTCCTTCGTAGGGAATAAGATTAAGCGGGTTGACATAAGACTCCAGAGTATCCCTGACCGAAAAAAAAGGATCGTAAGCTCTGTGGGTAATGCCTGTGGCTTTCAGGTGCAGGGCTGTGTGGCTTTCAGGTGCAGGGTTTTTTGGTGGGTTCACAACAGCTGGTTTGGCGGCTAAGACTTCTGTTGCCCAGGTAGTCATACTTGTTTCAAAATCGCAGATTCCGGCAGGGATCCAAAGAAAGCCGATATTGTAATACACCTGGTAGCGGATTTTTTCTCCAGGTTCAAAGCTGATGTTTTGCAGGGAACAAGCTTCCTGGCCGGATAAATTCTGACTTATGATCAGCCCCGCAAAAAACAAACAAATTGTTGAAGGGATTTTCATACAGAAGCTTTAAGGTCTTTTTGGTTGAGCCGGTTTCAGGTCCTTGGGTTTTTGTTCCGTCAAAGGCAAGTCTCTTATGTTCCAGCTTTCGTTGATTTCCCAGTTTGCCTTGAGATTGAACAATTTGTTGTTGTAAAAAACTTCTTCGGGCTGGAGCTTCATTGCATAGTTACCGGTATCCCAAAGCAGATTGTCGTTTGCATCGTCAATGGCTCTCAGATAATAATCGCCCGGCTTGAGAAATAAAAAGTCAGCCACACCCGCTTCGAGTTTTACTTTCCGGACGACCTTGTCGCTTTTGTCAAGCAATTCCGCAAAAGCAGGGCCTTCAAATCCATCTATGCTTACAGTCAGACGAGAATACTCTTTTTCGGCTTTAATTGTAAAACTTTGGCTGAACTTTGCGTTGGTTTTGCCGTACCAGCCTTCTACACTCCCGGAATCGATTTCTACTTTGTATTGGGCTTCGAAATCCCAGAGAGCATCCAGCACATAAGTTCGCAACTTCTCCGGATGAGGTTCAACAGTGAAATCCGTGATTTCTATCCATAGCGTATCTTTTTTGCGGTACAAACTGAAAGGATCGCCCTGAATGTTTTTTATTGGTGTTTCCCAGGTAAAACGCGGGCTGGAGTAAATATCCAAACTTGGTTTTATGCTTGTTTGCAGTTTAAGATGGTCAACCGGTACGACTTGTGCCGCAGTGTCTTGTTCTCTGTCTCCTCTGCGGCCTCGGTTCCTGTCCCGATCGGGCAGGCTTCCTCCTCTGGCGGAAGATGCCAATTCCCGGGTGAACAGCCGCAGCGTATCGCAGGCCGGTGATAACAAGTTGTTGGAATCGGTTTTAAAGTAATCCACCTGGATATGTAAGGTATCGTGGCGATAGATGCTGCTGTCCTTTATCCAATAAACCAGGCTGTCGTTGGTAAGATTGTTTTCGCAAAAATACCATTTGATGCTGTCTGTTTGTTCATCGAAATCTGTAGGTCCGGGACTGAGTAGTTTTATTTTGGGCAGGCTGTCTGCCTTGTAGCCAAAAATCAGTGAAAAGAATTCTCTAGCCGGCCGCTCCGATTTGACCAAATACTGTCTGCCAAAATCTTCTTCGTACAATTTCAAAAGTAAATCATCCGGTTTATAACACAGGTAATCAACTAATTGTATTGTGTCAATAGTAAGGCTGTCTATCCAGGTGGTGTCGTAGCGTTGACAAATTTCGGTCCAGAGGCTGACGGCCGAATCGGGAAAGGCCAGGGCTTCGCCCGCTTGATCAAAGCGGTAATCACGGTTTTTATCGTCCAGGGCGTAAATTTTATAAGGCCCGGGCTTGAGATTTTTAATGCAGAAGCGCCCCCAGGTATCTGTTTTGGAAATCCTCAAAAAAGGATCTTTTATAAAAGTGCTGTCGCTCAAATCCTGGTGAGCGCCTACCAGAATTCCTCTGACAGGATTGAGGTTGTCTGCCCGCAATACTATACCCGAAACTCTCAGAGTCTCTATGTCAGGGCCCGTAGAAAAAGCAAAAGCATAATCGCCGTAAGGATTTTTTTCGTTCAGGTCAACGATGGAATTGGTAAAATCGATGGTATAAGTTTCGTTGGCTTTCAAGCTATCCTGCAGTTCTACCACAATTTTTTTCATAATGGCATTTACCTGCGGAGGTGTTTTTTGAGGAGGAGACACAATCACTCTGTCAGATGCATTCTCTACCGACACCAGTTCATCAAAATAGATTTCAAGTTTTTTTTTGGTGTAATTACGGCTGTTGTTTTCGGGCAGGGTTTTGACTAATACGGGTGGCGTTTCATCCTTGGGGCCTCCGCCTGGTGAACCTATACTGGCACAGGATAGCAGTTGCAGGCATAGCAAACAGAGTGGAATACGAATAAGTAGGCTGCGAAAACTTCTCATCTGAAATCAGAACACAGGGTTGGAAGATCTTAGAGTTCAGGGCAAATGTACGAGTATTTTTTCAATCCAGCCCCCGGCATTTAAAAATAATCCAGTACCTTTGCCGTTTAAGTAAAATACAGCTTTATGAATATTGTTTTGATAGGTTACGGTAAAATGGGGCACGAAATCGAACGAATAGCCCAGGAAAGAGGTCATCGTATTGTTTGCGCCATAGATATAGACAACACGGAGCTTTTTGACACGGAGGATTTTCGTACTGCCGACCTGGCCATTGAATTTACCAGCCCCTCTACCGCCCTGCAGAATTACCGTCGTTGTTTTGCAGCCGGTTTACCTGTGGTTTCGGGAACTACCGGTTGGCTGAAACATATGGACGAAATCCGTCAGGCCTGTGACCAGGGGCAAACCTTTTTTTATGCCTCCAATTTTAGCCTGGGGGTCAACTTATTTTTTGCCCTTAATAAAATGCTGGCCGAAAAAATGAATGCCTTCCCGCAGTACGAAGTCCGGATGAAGGAAGTTCATCATAGCCAAAAACTGGACTCACCAAGTGGAACAGCAGTAAGCCTGGCAGAAGATATCCTGAAAAATCTGGATAGAAAAAATACCTGGGTTAATTATGAAAGCAAAAAAGCCGGCGAATTGAGTATAGTTTCAGAACGTGAAGGCAGTGTGCCAGGTTATCACGAAGTTTGCTACGAATCGGAGGTGGACAGCCTAAAGATTATACACGATGCCAAAAGCAGGGCCGGATTTGCCTTGGGAGCCGTATTGGCTGCCGAATACACTCTGGGCAAAAAAGGATTCCTGGGCATGCATGATTTACTCGGATTTTAATCGTAAAAATATGAGCAATACAGAAAAAAAATGCCGTTTTGCAGCAGCCAAAGGCAAGTGGATACGTTTTGGCCTGTGGACTCTGGTCTTTATCTTTTTTGTGATCTGGACGGGCAGTTTATGGTGGCTCTTGCCCATCCCTTTTGCCTTTGATTTGTTTATCAGCCGCTTTATTCCCTGGTCTTTCTGGAAAAATTCCAAAAATAAGACCTTCAGACTGATTATGGATTGGGTGGATGCCATCGTGTTTGCCCTGGTAGCGGTGTATTTTGTCTTTTTGTTCTTTTTTCAAAACTATCAGATTCCCAGCCCCTCTCTGGAGAAATCACTGCTGGTGGGTGATTATTTATTTGTCAGCAAGCTCAGCTACGGGCCTCGTATGCCCAATACTCCCTTGTCGTTTCCTCTGGCGCAGCATACTCTGCCCATAGTAAACAGCAAATCCTATTTTGATAAACCTCAATGGCCATACAAAAGATTAAAGGGCTTGGGCAACATTCAACGCAAGGATATTGTGGTCTTTAATTTCCCTGCCGGTGATACGGTAGCCCTGGCTATGCAAAATCCCGATTATTACAGCATTTGTTATTCTATAGCCAGCAAAAGAGGCCTGAGTATGCAAGAGGCAGCCCGCATTGTACGAAGCAACCCCAACACTTTTGGCGAAATAGTCTACCGTCCCGTTGACCGCCGTGAAAATTACGTAAAACGATGCATCGGCCTGCCCGGAGACAGTCTGCAGATTATCAACAATCAGGTTTATATCGATGGCAAACTGCTCGAAGACGAGCCCGGCACCCAATACAATTACTTTGTGCAAACCAAGGGCTCATATTTCAGCGAAACCCAGTTTCGGAAATGGAATATCAGCAAAGACGACCGTTATCTCTTGCCCGATCAGAATGATTTGTCGGAATTACTTGGTTTTGAGCCCGATGCGCAAGGCAACAAACTGCCGGTGTATCATTTCCCGGCCACCAAAGAGGTGATTGAGAAAATAAAGAAAAGCCC
>JAAZGQ010000375.1 GCA_012511135.1 Bacteroidales bacterium
ACTTACCATTGATCAATTTGCTGATGCCTTAAAAATGGGTCGTACGGTCTTTTATAATAAGCTTAAAACCACACTGGGGCTTACACCGATAGACTTTGTGCAGGAAATGCGTATTAAAAGGGCTGTTCAATTGATGAAATCAAGCGATTTTACCATCGCGGAAATAGCTTATCAAACCGGTTTTAACGATCCAAAATACTTCAGCCGAAGTTTCAAAAAACACCTCGGATGTAATCCCTCGGAATACATTAGGTCCATCAAATACAATTAAAAAAGGGTGCCTCAAATTGAAAATCTTCGGACACCCTCTTCACACTCCATTCTTTAAACCATTCATCTAACCACTTTAAACACATAGGTTCCTGTATTCGCATCAACCTTAGCGATAAAAAATCGAACAGAGCCCAACTCTAATTTTTCATTTTCTTCCATTTCGTATTGGCCGACTTTGCTGCCGTCGAAAGCATATAATTCGACTCTTGCCATCCCGCAAAAGCCCCTTGCCACGAGGCTTTCACCGTCAAATACGACATTCAGCGCGCCGGTCGTTTCAGTCTGAATGCCGTTTACAAAAGGGACATCTGAGATCTTTCCGAGTGTACCGTACATATTTACAGCACGTACGCGATACTCTGAAGCTTCCCCCTCAAAAGCCAAAGACGTTTCTGTTGTAAAGGTCACAAACTCTCCATCACAAAGTACTTCGTAACAAACAGCCTGAGGTTCCACCGTCCAGTAAAGCCGGTTTTCGTTGTAATACAAAAGAGGAGCCGGCAACTCAACTGTAATATTTTCCGGATTCCAGCCGTCCGATCCTCCCAAGACCGTCCGAACAGTCAAAGCCTCCGCCTCTTCCTTACTCAGCACAGCCTGAGCAATACAGGTTTCCGTGGGATTATTCCTGTCGGTGCCTGTCCAGTAATAGGTATTGCGCGAAGCCAGGCTTACCGGATTTCCCAGATAATCCATGGTATTGTATTCTGCAAAAACAACGGGCAAGCCTCCCATGTGGTCGGTCCAACCGGCCGCAGAAATGCTGATATCTTTTGACAGAGTGGTGTTGATATAAGAAGTTCGCGGCTTGTTATGCCAGGGGCGTCCCAAAGAATTGTTTGTGCGTGCCGTGCCGGGTTTGCTCGAAACCATGTCGCAATTACGGAAAACATAACCGTATTTCACTCCCGCGCCATGAGAAGGAGCAACAACGACCGAACCATTACGACAAAGAGCAATCGTACAACTGTCGAAAACACAATTGCCCGAGGCATAAATAAAATCAACAGCTCCTTCGATGTAGCTGCGACGAGCATAATGTCGGTGTTCGTCACTACCCGTTTGCCAGGTGTCCTGATAACTCATTAAACCGGCATTGAACATGGTAAAGCGATCGGCGTAACTGCCTAAAGCCAGTGCCTGCGGGCCGGCTTGATTATCGTAACCCCAGGCATTGATCACGGTAATATTGTGCAGATAAAAATCGGAGGAGTTGGCTACCAACACCGGTCCCTGGCCTTCTGCTTCGGGAAATAATGAATATGCGCGTTCATGGCCACCATACGAGGTGATAGAGAATTTCAACTCTGTTTTCTCTGTGCTTTCTCCTACCAGGCAAATATTCGGCAGATTCCCGGAGGTACGCACCAACTCTTCGTACACTCCGTTCCTGACAAAAATCAGCCAGGGTTCGGTACGGTTGGTCGGAGCTTCTTTTACCGCCTGACGGATACTGGTATAATCTCCGGATCCGTCTTTGGCCACAATGGCATCGAATACTTTTGCTTTGGGGCTGCAGGTGGTGAAGGAATAACTGCCGCCCGTCAAAGGCTTGTTGTCAATTTTGGACAAAAAAGCCCCGTCGCGGACAACCATTGTATAAGTACTGGCAAATTGAAGCTGTCCGGGTTTAAAAATAGCCATTCCGCCAGCCATACTGGCCGGAGCGATGTATTCGCCGTTCAGGAAACAACTGTCCGGGCCCTGAATCATTCCAACGGAACTTTGAAGGATTATCTGAGCATTCACAGGAACCTCTTTCTGTCCGTCCACCGGAACTTTCGGGAAAACGTCTCCGGCGGCATATAAATCACCGGAAAGCGAAAAGGCCCATATTATCACAACCGGAAAGTAAGTAAAAGCAGTTTTAATCACCCTGTCTATTTTTCTATTCAACATTAGTAGCTTCTGTTTTCGGTTCAACAAACAAAATTAGTTTTCCACTCTTTGAAAGTGGTGGACTTTTTGATAAAAAGGGGGATGGAGCTATCTACCATCCCCCTTTTATCGATAGTCTGATATTAATTATTTAACTAAGTACTTCTTTCCGTTAATAATATAAATGCCCGGACGATCGGCACTTTTGAGTCGGCGCCCCATAAGGTCGTAGATCACTTCTTCTTCCTCTTCTCTCACCGGAGCTACCACAGCATTGGGATCGTAATCGGCCAAAAGGAAGATGTTAGCCACATACACACCATAAACATCGAATATACGATTGGCATCGTAGCCACTGGTGACATCGGGAATCAAACGAATATAGATAAGTTCCTTAGCTGCCGTATTGGGGAGCAGGACCTGGAAATCCTGCCAGCCGCCGGTGGTAGTAACCGTATCGACAGTTTCCCAAGAAGAATTATCGTATGAATATTGAATAAAATAGTCATAATGCCCCATGTAAGTCCGTTTGATGGAGAAACAATAATTAATGTCTGTTTTGTAGCCCTTGGTACAAACAGCCGTTTGCCAATAGAAACCTTCGTCTGTATAATATTTGGTTGAGTCCATTGCACCATCACCGGTTCTATATTCGGAACCATCACCGGAATCGGTTAGACGTAACCAGGTTACGGCAGCGGTATACGTATCGGTACGATTCCACCAGGAACTAGTCCAGGGGGCATCGGGATACAAAGTATAGTACAGATCCAAGGTGGGAACATAAGTTGTATCCTGGTAATTAGGGCTCAGGAAGTCAGCCGGGCGTTGCTGGGCGGCAGAGCTCCGTTGTAAGTCAAAGTCCCATCCGCAAATGAAATCTTTCTGGGCGAATTCCAGTACAATCGTGTAGTCTTTACCCATAACAATGGGAAATTCCGGCGCATAAAATTGTTCTGACTGATCGGCTGTATATCCCATTATAAATTCGGTAATCATATTGGTCATAGAAGTGATCACCAATTCGGTGCCTTCTTCGTAAAATTCATAGGCCCCGTCTTTACCTGTTTCCGAAACCAAATAGGAACCTCCACCTACGCAGGTGATGCTCAGTTTAAATA
>JAAZGQ010000376.1 GCA_012511135.1 Bacteroidales bacterium
GCATAGGCTCCGTAAGGATCGAGCCCTCCGCCCAGACTCCAGTTGCGTCCGTTGCAATGAGCCAACAGGTTGTGATGGAAACTGCCGATGTCACCGCCAATAGTTGCTGCGTAACCGTGGCCGGAGCCTTCGCCGTAATTCTTGTGTCCGGCAATATTCAAAGCTTCTGCTATCATAGTACGTTGGAGGCTGAAGTTTTTGCCGCCTCGTGAACTGAAACCTTCGTCTATGGTCCAGCTGATGGAGCAGTGATCAATGATGCTGTGGTTGGCTCCGGCCATGCCCATGCCGTCGTATGTTTGACCTGCGCCGAGGCGTAGTCGCACGAAACGGCAAATACCCTCACTACCTATACCCAGAGGCGCCGAGCGAATGCAAATACCCTTACCGGGTGCAGTCTGACCGGCTATGGTAACGAAGGGTTGATTTAACACCAACCTGGATTTTAATTCTATCACTCCGGAAACATTAAACACTATGGTACGCGGGCCAATGTCGTTGGTGATGGCTTCTCGCAGACTGCCGGGGCCGTCATCGTTTAGATTGGTTACCACCACTACTTTTCCACCCCGGCCTCCGGTAGCGTATCGACCGTAACCTTCAGCTCCTTCAAAGGCAAGTTGCCTTGGCCGGAATGTCCAGACATCTCCCTGAGTTAAATTGCCTTGTTCGTCTACAAGGTCGACTCTCCAATAGTAGCTGTCTAAACTGTAAAGATCTTGTACAGGATAAAAGTTTTGCCCGGCCGGAAGTTTGGCCAGCAAACTAGCCTGACTTCCCAGCATCTCTTTGTCGAGGCTGAAATACACCACTTGTTCTTTTAGATTTCCCTGACGGGCTGTTTTCCATTCAAGATTCAGAAAACCGGCATCGGCGTCGGCATGCATATCCCCGTCTGCAGGTACAGGTATACGTGCTTTTTTATTGTTGTCGATGGTGTTGATTTCGAAGCCGTCTATACAAACGTTTTGAATGCTTTTTTTTCCGTCGCTGCCTTTAAATGTTTTGTCCGATTCAAACAAAAGGCTTATTACCTGCTGTTCATTTGCTACATCAATCACAGTATACACACTGCTGGCTTCACTATTGAGTTCTACACGGTTGCTGCATTGCAGTTTTTTTTGTATCACCTTACCGTCTTTATATACATTGATGGGACTAAAGTCTTTTTCTTCGCTTTTTCCCCAGGTATTGTGAAAAGTCTGGATAGAATGTCTGCCACGTGGCAGGCCTGAAATCAACATTTCAATATCTCCGCCCTGGTCGTTGCTGGTTGTCACTCCGTCGTTGCTGAGCAAGGCATAGTAAGGAAATTGCAAATATTTTTTGGACCAATCTGTGGTTAATTCCGTATTCTGATTATTCTTAGCTCTTAGAACTATTTTTACGCCTGAGAATACAGCAGAATCTGCAACGCCTCCCTGTATTATCCATGATTCATAACCGGGTTGATGCACCTGATGCAGATAATAGGGCTGTACTGTCTGGTTCAGGTCAACTTTAATGACTGGTTTTTGCGCTGTCGCTGCCAGGCAGGCACAGGCAATTAAAACAAATGATAGTCTTTTTTTCATAATTAATTACTAAGGGCTTTTTATTCTTTTATATATAATCCAATTGTTCTTTGGGTGCGACATCCTTCGTCATCCTTTATTTCCAGGTTTATAAAACTGATACCGCCTGTTTCTTTATTTGCTGTAATAGTTGCTTTGGAACCATTGATTTGAATTTCGGCCAGAGCTTCTCCTGCAAGGCTATACTCGGCTTTGTTGTTGAATGCAAGGGCAAATTCCGAAAGATCCAGGCTGAGATCCTGGTTTTTATCCAAAATAATGTGCGGAACCGACATCCATTCCAGGTAATCTTCCAAAGCTGTAAATCCGTCCATATCAGGGTCTGCGTTACTGTCGCTGAAATCGCCTTTGGGAGAATGGGGATTGCTTCCGTGCAGTTTCTCCCACCAGTCTGGCAGGCCGTCATTATCGGAATCGAAGTCTTTGGGGCGCAGAATTTCGGGGTATTCTTCGTATCCGCCGGCGTCGTTTTCGTGATCAATGATGCCTTTGTTTTTTGTGGGGTCTTCAGAGGATAATTCGGGAAATTCAGCATCAATGGCCACTCTTTTACTGCTGCCTGAATAGGTGTAGCTGCCTTCTAAAGTTTCCCGGATGATACGTTGATCGTGCAGATCGGTCACTGGCAGGTTGCATCCGACGTCGGAAAGTACCGATTTGTAGGCTGTTGTTGATGCCTCAATATTGGCCAAAGAAGGGAAAAAAGCAGTGTCAACAAAGACTTCCCAATTGAGTTTTTGTCCGTTGTAAAGGCTATACAATCTGCCGCAGGTATTGTCGCTGCCGTCACATAGCGTATTGCCCTCCTGATCAACCATGACGTTGCCATCGTAGTAATAACTTTGTGTGCCGGCTCCTACACCTTCGAGCTGGGCATGCAGCATATTGAATTGGGTCGTGGAAGGACCTGTTTTGTAATAGTTGTTTACAAAGTTCACCTGATGGGCTCCTCCGTCGGTGGCACGAACGCTCCAGTTGTAAACCACATTATTGAAAATATCCAGCTTGCCCGCATAATGTCCGCTGCCGTCAAGACCCCCGCCCAGGCTCCAGTTGCGGCCGTAGCAATGAGCCAGGAGGTTGTGATGAAAAGAGCCTACATCCCCGCCAATTGTGGCCGCGTAGCCGTGTCCGGTGCCCGGAGGATAATTTTTATGATCTGCCAGGTTGAGAGCTTCCGAGATGAGTGTGCGTTGCAGAGTGATATTACGTGCGTTACGTGAGCTGAAGGCTTCATCACTGGTCCAGCTGATGGAGCAATGGTCAACTATGCTGTGATTGGCGCCGGCCATACCCAAACCGTCCCCGGTAGCTCCGCTGCCCAGACGAAAACGCAGAAAGCGGCAAATACTTTCGCTGCCTACGCCAAAAGGAGCAGAACGAATACAGATTCCTTTGCCCGGAGCCGTTTGTCCGGCTATCGTAATATGGCTATGCCCCTGACTCAATCGTGACTTAAGAGTGATGATGCCGGACACGTTAAAAACGATGGTTCTCGGGCCAATGTCCCGGCTGACGGCCTCGCGGAAACTGCCGGGTCCGTCGTCGTTGAGGTTGCTTACCACGACCACTTTACCGCCTCTTCCGCCTGTGGCATAGCGTCCGTAGCCTTCGGCTCCTCTGAAAGCCAGCCGACGGGGCTGAAAACTCCAGACATCGCCCCGGGTAATATTTCCGTTTTCTTCTTGCTGATCGACTCTCCAATAATATCGCTGCATACAGTATAAGTCTTTGGCCAGCCAGGAGCAATCTGTTTCTGCTAAAACAGCTGCAGCCTGCTTGCTGTTTCCTGTTTCTATGCTTGCCACATTGGCTGAGTCGGTGCCAAAATACAAGTATTGTTTGCTGATTTGTACATTGGGAGCTTTTTGCCAGTTCAAATTCAGGAAGCCCTTATCTGCATCGGCGTGGAGCTCTCCGTCGCCAGGTGATGGCAGTCTGGCTTGTTTGCTGCGATCTGGAGTATTTATCTCAAATCCGTCCAGACAAATTCCCTGGCCGTCTTCGGAAACAAAGGTCAAAACCATTTCCTGCTCTTTGCTTTCTACTTCGAGCATAGTTAATAAGATTGTAGCCAGGCAGTTGTCTTCGACTCTGCAGCTTCTTTCTATCTTTTCATGTATCGGCTTACCATCAAGGTATACCGATATCAGTCCAGGTCCATTGCTTGAAGGATTGTTCCAGGAATTGTGAAAAGTTTGCAGACTGTGTTGGCCGGGAGGCAGTCCTTTTATGCGCATTTCCAGAGCTCCCCTGCCGGCAACGGAGATGCCGTCGTTGGCCAGGCGGGCAAAGTAGGGGAATTGTACTTGCATTTTGGACCAGCCTGTTTCGAGCAGAGCTCTTTCTGAGCCTATAGCTTTAAGTTCTATACTGATTCCCGAAAAAAAAGCTTTGCAGCTTGCTCTTGCCGGTACTGCCCAAGGGGTATAGCCGGGTTCGTTTACTTCGGATAAGCGTCTATCAGACTGGTTAATATCTACTTTTATCACAGGATCTTGGACCTGTAAGCAGCTAACAAAGGATAAGCTAAGGATTAAACTAAGGATTTTGAACTTCATTAATTGGATGATTTTAGCAGTTTAACGACTTTATGAATTTCTCCGTAATGGAGATCTTCGATCTTTAAAAGATAGAGTTGATCGGGGAGTTGTTCCGGAAAAAGTATTTGGAGTTGATTGTAGCCCTGATTTACTGTGTGTTTTTCTCTATAAACCTCTGTTCCATTGAGTTGGTGTAAACTAATGTTCAGTTGTTGGTCCTGAGATAAATAACAGTTAATATTGATTTGATCTTGAAATTGTTTAGGATAGACTTCAAGTTGTTGCTTGTTTGTTTCGCTGCTCAAGGCTGTGTTGTTGTCTCCCTGCACCAGGATGCCGATTCTTCTTTGTATGCTGCTGTTATCTTCGTCACTGACTTCGAAGTCCAGATAGCTGATACCTTCAAAATCATTGTCAGGAATTACAATCGCCTGGCCGGCATCAAAATCAAGTTGCAGGTTTTCTGCTTTAATCAGGCTATAGACAGGATTTTGATCGTAGGCCAATGCAAAAGGGGTCAAGTCTATGCTGTCTGTAGTGTTTTTGGAAAGGTGGAATCGGGGGACAGACATCCATTCCAAGTAATCTTCCAAAGCGGTATAGCCATCCCTGTCAGGGTCGGCATTGCTGTCAGAGAAATCTCCAACTGCAGAGTTTGGGTTGCTGCCGTGCAGGGTTTCCCACCAGTCGGGCAAACCATCCAGATCGGAGTCGAAATCTGCCGGACGTTGTATTTCGGGATAGTCTTCGTAGCCTCCGGCTTTGTCCTGATGATCAATAATACCGCCTTTTTGGCTTAAACTTCCGGTATAAGTATAACTTCCGTTAAGCGTTTCGTTGATAATACGCTGGTCGTGTTCATCAAAAAGAGGCATGGTGCAGCCCACGTCGGAGAGTACAGATTTATAGGCATCTCTGGCCGATTCGATCCGGGCATGGGAAGGAAAGAAGGCTTCATCAACGAACACCTGCCAGTCCACTACCTGATCACCGGAAGTAACGTAAGTGCGTGAGCAAGTGTTGTCACTTCCGTCACAGGCAAGGCTGCCGTCTTTGTTTTCGACTACGTTGCCTGCGTAGTAATAACTTTGTGAACCTTTGCCGGTACCTTCGAGCTGAGCTTTAAGAATGGTGTTTTGTGAAGTGGCAGCTCCTTTTTTGTAATAATTGTTGACAAAGTTTACCTGATGAGCTCCTCCGTCGGTGGCTCTTGATCCCCAGTTGTATACGACGTTATTGAAAATATCCAGTCTGCCGGCGTAATAGCCTGCTGCATCGAGCCCTCCGCCCAGGCTCCAGTTGCGGCCGTTGCAATGAGCCAGCAGGTTGTGGTGGAAAGAACCCACGTCTCCGCCAATAGTGGCGGCATATCCATGTGCAGTGCCCTCGGGATAATTATCGTGTCCTGCAATATTCAACGCTTCTGAAATCAAGGTTCTTTGCAAGGTCATGTTCTTTGCATTGCGCGAACTGAAAGCTTCGTCTATGGTCCAGCTTATGGAACAGTGATCCATGATGCTGTATTCTGCTCCTGCCATCCCCATACCGTCGTATGAAGTACCGGCTCCAAGGCGAACTCTGAGAAAACGACAGATGCTTTCGTCTCCTACACCAAAGGGAGCAGAACGTATGCAAATACCTTTGCCCGGAGCTGTTTGCCCGGCAATGGTCATGTTGGATTGACTTTGAGTTAAACGTGATTCCAATTGAATGATACCCGATACATTAAACAAGATGGTTCTGGGCCCGATGTCGTTGGTGACGGCTTCGCGGAAACTGCCGGGTCCGTCGTCGTTGAGGTTGGTTACATATACTACTTTGCCTCCCCGTCCACCTATGGCATGTCGACCGTAACCTTCTGCGCCCCGGAAAGCCAGCTGGCGTGGGCGAAAACTCCATACCTGTCCCTGGGTAAGGTTGCCGGCTTCATCCTCCTGGTTTACTTTCCAATAATAAACATTCATGCTGTAGAGATTCTCAACCCGATAAGTACTGTCTTGACTTGAGAGTTCGGCCAGTTTGCAGGATGAATCGGCAGCTGCTACGGCCGAGGAATCGGTACTGTAAAAAAGAATGCTCTTTTCGGAATTTTCTGCAGGCTTCCACATGAGATCCAGGAAACCACTGTCGGTATCGGTATGCATGTCTTTATCCAAAGGGTAGGGTTCAGTGGCCTGTTTGGCCGTTTGAGGTGTATTAAGTTCAAAGCCGTTGATGGTTACACTGATTTCTACCTCTTTAAGTGCGGTCGTATCTGAAACTTTTTTTTCATCGGAACTAAAGTCTTTATCCGATTCAAACAGAAAGACAACTTCCTGACCTTCGTACTCTACTTCAAACTTGGTATAGAGAGTGGTAGCGTGGGCATTGACCTCAACCCGGTTCGAGCGAAGAATGTTTTCGTGCACCAGTTTGCCGTTGAGATAGACATTGAAGGGACAAAAAACGTTGTTGTCGGGATTGCTCCAGGTATTATGATAGCTTTGCAAGCTGTGTTGTCCGGCAGCCAGTCCGCGAATGCGCAGTTCCAGATCCCCTCCTCCGCTGAAGGAATTGCTAACACCATCGTTGGCCAATCTGGCGTAATACGGACTTTGGACATGCAACTTGGACCAGCCGGTTTTAAGCATGGAACCTTCGGGGTGGATGGCGGTGAGCACAAATTCTACTCCGGACAGAGAGAGGGAATCTTTGCTCTGAGTGGCTACAACCCAGGGAGTATAGTCCGGTTCGTTCACTTCGGACTCAGAGCGGCCCGATATATTCA
>JAAZGQ010000377.1 GCA_012511135.1 Bacteroidales bacterium
CGTGTATTCACCGGAGAAAAGGATGTTCCTCCTCCCAAAGTGGATTTTGATCCCAGCTACAATCCTTTTCAGCGAAAAAGCGACACTTACCAGAAATCTGGAACTTCTTTTTCAGAAAAAGACAAACAAACCAGCCATTGGGAACAATTATACCGTGACTTTAAATCTGAAGGCAAAAGCTCTATTGATTTTTCGTCTGCGGAATACGGTCAGGCGAGCAATGTTCAGGAAGATAAAGAATCTTTCCTGAAAGAAGAATTGGACCTTCTTTTTGATGAAAACGCCCAAAACGAGGCCTTACAAACCTTGTTTTCAACGACAGAGACCCTGGATGAAATCGGCTCAAATCTCTTTCAGATTTTTGGCCGATACATAGTACTGGTTACAGCCGATGCCCTTTTACTTATTGATCAACACAGGGCTCAAACCAGAGTTTTGTTTGAACAATACAGCAAACAACTAGATACCGGCCAATCTTTTTCTCAAACCCTACTTTTTCCCGAAGCCCTGGTTCTGGACAAAAACCGACTGATTGAATTCGAGAGTATCAAACGCGATTTGATCAGTTTGGGCTTTCAGTTCAATAAAAATGGCGAAGATTACCTGATAACTGCAATTCCGGAACATACACAGGGTTTACATCCTGTGTCAATAGTTACGGACTTACTTGATGCATCTATGGAGTCTCTGCCCAACTTCTCGAACGAATTGAAAGACAAGCTGGCCCTGCGTTTGGCAAAATCAACCGCAATACCTTACGGACAAAGATTGAGTGTGGCAGAGATGAAAAACTTATGTCAGCATTTCTTTGACTGCGCCATTCGGAATCATACTCCCGAAGGCAAAGAAATTATCTTGCGCCTATCTGCCCAGGAAATTTTAAAACGACTAAATTAAATAAAATGACTAAAAAAAAGACCAATGTCCGGATCAGAAAAAAAGACCTGAAATCGGATATTATACAGTTTTTTCAAGATAACCGTCAAAAAAAATACGATTACTTGCAACTTTCAAGGACTTTTGGCTTGAAGAGACAAACCCAGCAAATCATGCTGTTCGATATTTTGGAAGAACTGCACCGGCAGGGTTTCCTGACCAAAAGTTCCGGCAATCGCTATTCGATTGCTTTAATAAAACCCTCCGGGCACGACTCCAATCAGGACCTCTACGAAAATATTCTCGGAGAATTTGATATTAACGAAGATTATCCCGAAAAAGCGCTGCAGGCAGCCGAACAATTATCGGATATCATTCCCGAAAATGAATACAGCTATCGCGAAGATTTCAGAGAAATCAACACTTTTACTATAGATCCCTGGGATGCCAAAGATTTTGACGACGCTCTCTCCCTTCAGAAATTAGCCAACGGCAATTGGGAAGTAGGTGTCCATATAGCTGATGTTACTTATTATGTAAAACAAGGCTCAGCCATCGATAAAGAGGCTGAGAAAAGGGCAACTTCTGTTTATTTGGTCGATCGCACCATTTCCATGCTCCCCGAACGTTTGAGCAATGAACTCTGTTCGCTCAGACCGGACGAAGAAAAACGCTGTTTTTCCTGTGTTTTTGAAATGAACGATGCTGCTCAGATAAAAAATTACCGTATTGCCCGCACAGTTATTCGTTCCGACAGGCGACTAAGCTACGAAGAAGCCTTGGAAATTATTCAGGGTAAAAACGATCCTCTGCAAAAGGACATGATTTTGCTGAACGAACTGGCCAAAAAATTAAGAAACAAACGTTTTAAAAATGGCGC
>JAAZGQ010000378.1 GCA_012511135.1 Bacteroidales bacterium
ACTTCGTAGGGAATACCATTTAAAACTATAAGGGGTTCTTTATTTCCGGTGATTGAAGAGGTTCCACGAATACGCATCGAAGAGCCGCTACCGGGATTACCCGAACTGGAAACAATATCCAGACCAGCCACACGTCCCTGCAGAGCTTCGTCCAGGGTGCCTACCTGCAAACCTTCAAAATCTTTAGCGTTAATGGTTTGCATTGCTGTGGAGATTTCTCTTTCCGGAATCACAAATCCACTCCCGTCGGTATGTATCCTTTGACCGGTTACTACAGCTTCGGAGAGCGTCAGGGCTTCTTCTTCCATTTCTACGTTGATTACTCTTTGGCGGCCTATTTCAAAAGTCTGTTTTTTGAAACCCAGGTAGTTAAATACCAATTTATTATTGGCATTCTTCACCCTGATTACATATTGTCCGTTGTAGTCGGTAATAGACATTCCTACAACACGGCTACTGACGTCCAGTTCCTGAATATTAACGCCCATCAAGGTTTCCGACCTGTCAGCCTTGTTGGAGACAGTTCCCTTGATTATGATATCTTCGGTCTGCGCCCTGAGTACGCCCGGAAAGCCTATAAGAAGCAAGGCGATCATTGTTTTGACAAATAGCTTCATATATATGGTTTGTTTTTATTATTAGCTCAATTATTTCAATCCTTACTTGTATCTCAGGACTTTGTCGATGAGGTGGATAACTGCTGTAGATGAAGTAGTTACTTCGCTGGCGGTATAAGCAGAGGTAGTCAATCCTGTGAGACTTTTGGGGTTCGTATTGAACACGTAGTCTCTGGTCATTATATTATAGTAAGATCTTCCCTCCGGCGTTCTGGCATTTACATCCACTCTGGCAGTATAGGGTATATTATTTACCTTATCTATATATTCCGTTGTCAGAGTAATACCACTGCCGTCTCCTTCGGCCTGTAAGCGATAAAACTTATTTTTATAGGTATTAAAATAAGATTCGCTGTCGTCGTTTTTGATAGTTGCCGAATAATACTTAGCCGGTTTAATTTCCTGATTTGGATGAATAAACAAGGAATTATCCTGAAAATGATAACGTATAAAACGCTCCATGGAATCCACAGCGGCATCGTATTCTGCAGTGCTCGTCATGTTGGCTATAGTATCCCAGGGAATAATCAGGCCTGAACGAAAAGCATCGTCCATAGCAGCATTACTAGGGATGTACACAGTATATCGGTAAGTATTGAAGAAAGTTACATTAAAGTCCATAAAATGCCTGCTGCCTCTGCCTGCTTCAAATATGCCCGGAAAATTCTCACAATAAGAGAAGAAAGCATCGAATTCAGGATATTTTGCCGAATCGCTCAATACAGAATAAAACGACTGCATGGGGGTTTGGGGCAATTGATTTACCATGAATGAAGTACCGTTCTTCTGGTAAAATATACCTGAATCCAGCAGATTTATTTGTCTGTTTTTCTCAATATCTTCGCCGGCGCTGAAATTCACCAGATTCGAACTCAGTTTGCTGCCATCAATATCGGCAGTGCCGTCAGCATAAAGTATATTTCCGTCTTTGGTTACATAATATCCGTCACGATAAACAGAGGCATTGGGATCGTCTTTAAAATCGCCCACCACAATGCTTTGGTCCAGAATCCTGGTAAGACGGTTCCTGATAAAACCGGCATTGGTCAATGTGGTTACAGAATCGAGTACCACATCGTTAACTTTGTCGTAATTAAATACCGTAACATTAATCGAAGCAGTAAGATTGTTGAACCAGAATTTTAAAACCGTCGGGTAATTGGAATTGTATGTATAAGGGTCTATATAGCGACTGAGTGCCTCGTCAGTCGGGATTACAAAGGCATATTTACTAACCATTGAATTCAGATACAGTCGATATAAATAACTTTTTATCGCCCAGTCAAGCACTTTAGTTTTCTCGCTGAACAACACCGGGCTGTAAACCGACACATAGTCGTCCGGAGGATAAATATTGTTGGTAACATAAACCAAACCATTTACTCCTACGTAATTCAGAGAGTCAACAATATCTGAATTAGAAACATTCAAAGGGGAACTTGCTTCATCAACCATTTTGTAGAATAAACTGGGGAAAGAATTTACCAATGACTTGCGCATATGTCTGGTGATCAACAACACCAAAATATCATTTGGTACACCTTCCCATCTACCGTAGCGTTTTTTTAGTTCCCGTCCGCTGCCTTCGTTAAAATAATAATCCAAAGCCTCGTTTGTTGGGGCAAAAATCACACCCATGTCCGACTGCAGAGCCGCTCCTACAGGGGAATATGAATTCCAGCCGGGATCATATGGCAATAATAAGTCGTCAGGAATTCTTGAACCATTGGGATAACTGGTCGCACCTCCCTGGGTAGTGGGGGCAAAATACCGAAGATAAAAAATGGAGTCAATTTGTGCTTCCGGGTGCAAATTATTGTACTGAGTAGTCAGAGACGAAGTATGATATGGCGCACAAAATCGATCCATCAGTTCAGAAAACTGCGTGGTGTTTTCGTTAGTTCTTATATATTCGGCCATATTTTCCCGCGGAGTCTACACTCCATCCAGTACATTTATATAACCATTTTTACAAACGATGTCTCTTTTAATGACTTTGTGTTGAAAAATATAGGCATCGTTGTAATTTCTATCGGCTCCGGTCATGATTTTGAAATCACCGTCACTGATACCCACATGATCCAGGTATTTTTGCAATAAATGCACCATGGGTTTGGTAGAATTATCTTTAAGCAAATACATGCCTTTCGTTCTCCAGGGATTCCATATTTCAGCTTTAGGTAAACTCGTGCCATCTATATAGGGAACACTGTCCAAAACAGATAAACCGGTCGTACGGCGCATGGCCTGGCCTTCATTCAGAATATTATTACTGTAATAATTCGAAAGTGTCTCAATCAAATAGGAGTTGTCTATCATCGAGAAAAACAAAAGTTGTCTTTTTTGAGACATATTCATTTCTTCGAAGCTACGCAATCCCCATGCATTGTTCTGAAAAAAGCGGTCAAAAATACTATCCGGCGTTACAAAGAGGGTTTTGCTGCCGGTTTTGGCCAAGACCTCCTTCTGGCCTACATCTTCGATTATCCGGACAAAATAATCAAAATTCCC
>JAAZGQ010000379.1 GCA_012511135.1 Bacteroidales bacterium
ATTGTTGGTAAAATCTTAGACCACAGAGGTTTAAAAAAATTACTCAGCACCTATATAGACGCCTTGCCCCTGCTTATCAACCCCAAAACGGGAAAGATCCATACCACTTTTAACCAAGCCGTTACTTCTACCGGCCGCTTGAGCTCCAGCAATCCCAACCTGCAAAACATTCCCATCCGTGACGAACAGGGCAAAGAAATTCGCAAAGTATTTTCTGCCGGTTCTGGTGAACTCTTTTTGTCTGCCGATTATTCTCAAATTGAATTACGCATTATGGCCCACCTGAGCGAGGACGAAAATATGATAGAGGCTTTCAGGCTCAACCAGGACATTCATGCTGCCACAGCGGCCAAAATCTTTAAGCTGCCCATAGAAGAAGTCAGTCAGGATATGCGTCGCAAAGCCAAAACAGCCAATTTCGGGATAATCTACGGTATTTCGACCTTCGGCCTGGCCGAAAGAATGGGTGTTTCACGCACAGAAGCCAAAGAACTGATTGAAGGCTATTTTGAAACTTACCCCAAAATCAAAGCTTATATGGATTATTCCATACAGATGGCTCGCGATAACTACTGGGTGGAAACCGTCTTTCACCGTAAACGCTATCTGCCCGATATTCAGTCACGCAATGCCGTTGTCAGGTCCTACGCCGAACGCAATGCCATCAATGCGCCTATTCAGGGCACCGCTGCCGATTTGATCAAAATTGCCATGGTCAGAATCTTCAAAGCCCTTGAAGCAGCCCAGCTCAAAACAAAAATGATTCTGCAGGTGCATGACGAACTTAACTTCATTGTGCCCGAACAAGAATTGGAACAAGTGAAAAAACTAGTCATGCGCGAAATGGAAAATGCGGCTCAATTCAAAGTGCCTCTCAAGGCCGAAATAGGCGTAGGCAAGAATTGGCTTGAAGCGCATTGATGTTTTTTGTACTTTTGCGTTTTTATTCATTCTCTATATGGCTCTTCAATGCGGCATAATAGGTTTGCCCAACGTGGGTAAATCCACCCTTTTCAATTGCCTGTCCAGCACCAGGGCTCAGGCGGCCAATTTTCCTTTTTGTACTATCGAACCAAATGTCGGCGTTATAACTGTTCCCGATGATCGCCTGAACGAATTGGCCAAATTGGTCAATCCCAAGCGTATTGTGCCCACCACCGTCGAAATTGTCGATATTGCCGGGCTGGTCAAGGGGGCCAGCAAAGGGGAAGGCCTGGGTAATAAATTTCTGGGCAACATTCGCGAAACCGACGCTATCATACACGTTTTAAGGTGTTTTGACGACAACAACATCGCACATGTCAACGGTGCGATCGACCCTGTCAGGGATAAGGAAATCATCGACTACGAATTGCAGATCAAAGACCTGGAAACCATAGACAGCCGCATCAGTAAAGTTCACAAACAAGCCCAGACCGGGGGCGATAAACAAGCTAAACTGGCTTACGAGGTGCTGCTACGCTACAAGCAGGCCCTGGAACAGGGAAAGCCGGCCCGCACCGTTCAATTCGATACCAAAGACGAACAAAAAATTGCCCACGACCTGTTTTTACTGACCAACAAACCCGTGCTTTACCTCTGCAACGTAGACGAAGCTTCCTGTCTCACAGGCAACAGCTATGTGGAGATGGTTCGCGGAGCCATACAGGAAGAAGACGCAGAGTTGCTGGTGGTAGCCGCCAAGATAGAATCCGAGATTGCTGAATTTGAAGATGCCGAAGAACGCAGTATGTTTTTGCAAGAGCTGGGGTTGGAAGAATCCGGTGTAAACCGCCTGATCAAAGCAGCTTATAAATTATTGAATTTAAGTGTTTTTTTAACAGCCGGGCCTCTTGAGGTCCGGGCCTGGCCCTTTAAAAGCGGCAGCAAAGCTCCAGTCTGTGCCGGAGTTATCCACAGTGATTTTGAAAAAGGCTTTATCCGGGCCGAAGTCATTAAATACGAGGACTATATCAGCTATGGTTCGGAACAGGCTGTGAAAGAAGCCGGCAAAATGAACGTGGAAGGCAAGGATTACATTGTGCAGGACGGCGACATCATGCATTTCCGTTTCAATGTTTAGTCTGACTTGTATTGCAAGACGCTAGCTTTTCCGGTACTTTCCGTTGCTTTTTGCGGTGCTTATCCTTTGCCCCGGATGATCTTTTTTATCTCGTTTAGTTTATTGAGGGCCTCAATGGGGGTCAGGTTGTTTACGTCCACTTTGATAATTTCGTCTCTCACCTGCGAGAGCACGGGATCGTCCAATTGAAAAAAACTAAGTTGCATTCCTTCGCGGTTTTCAGCCAGCCTGGAAACCGGTTTGGCCAGTAGTTTCCCCTGTTGGCCGGCTTCGAATTCTTCCAGAATCTGGTTGGCCCTGTTGACAATACTGGGCGGCATGCCGGCCATTCTGGCCACGTGTATACCGAAACTGTGTTCGCTGCCGCCCCTGAGCATTTTACGAAGAAAGATCACCTTATTGTCTGCTTCTTTTACCGAAATATGGTAATTGCGGATGCGGGAAAAAGTTTTTTCCATTTCGTTCAGCTCATGATAATGCGTGGCAAACAGGGTTTTGGCTCTGGCTTTGGGCTGTTCGTGGATGTATTCCACTATGGCCCAGGCTATGGATATGCCGTCGTAGGTGCTGGTTCCCCTCCCCAATTCGTCAAAAAGCACCAGGCTGCGTGGTGTAACATTGTTCAGTATGTCGGCCGCCTCCAGCATTTCTACCATAAAAGTCGATTCACCCAGTGAAAGGTTATCGGAAGCCCCTACCCTGGTGAAAACCTTATCAACCAGGCCTATCTCGGCCTCTTCTGCCGGCACAAAACAACCCGTCTGAGCCATTATCACAATCAGGGCCGTCTGACGTATCAGGGCCGATTTCCCCGCCATATTGGGTCCGGTAATGATCAAAATTTGCTCCGTTTTGTTGTCTATAAACACATCGTTGCTTATATAGACTTCTCCGTCGGGCAGTTGTTTTTCGATGACCGGATGGCGCCCTGCTTTGATGTTGATTTGGTCGGAATCGCTTAGTTGGGGTTTATGGTAATTGTTGAGGCTGGAGACTTCGGCAAAAGAAAGTAAACAATCGAGTTGGGCCAGGATTTGAGCGTTTTTTTGAATGATCATTACAAAACTGACCAGATCCAGGACCAGGGCATTGAAAATATCGCTTTCTATCCGGGAGATCCGTTCTTCGGCTCCCAGAATTTTTTCTTCGTATTCTTTGAGTTCCGGTGTTATGTATCTTTCGGCATTGACCAATGTTTGCTTACGTATCCAGTTTTCGGGCACCTTGTCTTTGTGCATATTGCGCACTTCCATGTAATAGCCAAAGACATTGTTGAAGCTTATTTTTAAGCTGCTGATGCCGGTTTTAAAACTTTCCCTTTCTTGCAGTTTTTGCAGGTATTCTTTGCCCGAAGTAGAAAGATTGCGCAATTCATCCAATTCTTCGTTTACCCCGGAACGAACAACTTCGCCCCTGTTCAAGGCTATGGGCGGATTCTCTACCAACTCCCTTGCAATGCGCTGACAGAGGCTTGAGCAAGTATCCAGCTCCTGAATCATTGTTGTCAGAGAGGCTGTTGTTTCCGTTGACAATTTGCCAAAATAGTTTTTAATATCGGACATCGCCATCAAGGCGTTTTTTAGATGTACCACTTCTCTTGGTGACACTCTGCCCACGGCCACTTTGGACACTATACGCTCCAGATCGCCTACCAGACTTAAGCGCTCTTTGACATATTGATGAATTTCATTCCTGGTCATAAAGAAAGCCACCACCTCTTGCCTGG
>JAAZGQ010000380.1 GCA_012511135.1 Bacteroidales bacterium
GAAACGCTGGAAAATTGCCTGCATTTCGATACTACTGAACAATGCGCCAATCATCTGAGAGAACATCCCCTGAAAGACTACACCATTTTACTCAAGGGCTCCAGGGCCAACAAACTCGAAAGCTTACTGGAACTACTTTAGCTTATGAAACTACTCTTAAAAACTTACTGAGACTTCTCTGAAATTTTACAGAATATGCTTTAATCCTGATCTTTAAAACTCTATTCATTACTAACTATACACTCAAAAAAACAAGACTATGAAAAAAACAATTCCAGCCTTATTCATGGCCCTGAGCTTGCTGGCTTGCAAGCAAAAAGACAGTTATCCTTACGCTTATCTCTACGAAGATTTGCAATTCGAAATGCCCCGGGTAGAAGCTCCGGTCTTTCCCGGACGAGAAGCCTCCATTGAGGACTTCGGCGGTGTAGGCGACGGTTTGGCCCTAAATACCGAAGCATTCAATAAAGCTTTCAAATCCCTTTCTTCCAAAGGTGGAGGCAGCCTGATCGTTCCAGCCGGTGTCTGGCTGACCGGCCCCATTGTTTTCCAGTCTAATGTGCGCCTTCATCTCGAAAAAGCGGCCCTTATCCTGTTTACTCAGGACAAATCGGCTTATCCCGTTATTAAGACCAGTTATGAAGGCCTGGAAGCCTGGCGCTGCCAATCGCCCATCAGCGGAAGAAATCTCGAGAACATTGCCATCACCGGTCAGGGAGCCATCAACGGTTCAGGGCAGGTATGGAGGCCGCTGAAAAAAGAAAAGGTAACCGAAGGCTACTGGAAAAGTGTGATTGCCTCTGGCGGAGCCCTCAAAAACCCCAAATACTGGCTGCCCTCTCAAAAGGCTGTCGAAGCGGAACTTATGAGCTCTGCACAGCGCAATGCCCTGACCGAAACCGAGTGGGAAGATTTCAAGGATGTATTGCGCCCGGTGATGGTCAGTTTTATTGAATGCAAAAACATTTTGCTGCAGGGAGTTTTGTTTGAGAATTCTCCCAGCTGGAACATTCATCCCCTGATGTGCGAAAATATCGTCATCGACAATGTTTTTATACGCAATCCCTCCTACGCCCAAAACGGAGACGGCCTGGATCTTGAATCCTGCAAAAATGTGATTGTAGTAAACTCCACACTTGATGTAGGCGACGATGCCATTTGTATTAAATCGGGACGCAACGAGGAAGGTCGTCGCAGAGGCATGCCCACCGAAAATGTACTTGTCGACAATTGTCTGGTTTTCAAGGGGCACGGAGGTTTTGTTGTAGGCAGCGAAATGTCGGGAGGTGTCAAAAACATTGCTGTTTCCAATTGCAACTTTATCGGCACCGACGTGGGCCTGCGCTTCAAGAGCACCAGAGGCCGCGGTGGCGTGGTCGAAAATATTTACATCAGCAACATCAGTATGATCGACATGGTGACCGAAGCCCTGCGTTTTAATTTGTTTTACGGAGGCAAATCAGCTTCCGAAGCCCTCGAAGACGGAGATACAGCGCCCGCAGAAGAAGTCATTCCTCCGGTCAGCGAAGAAACCCCGGTGTTCCGGAATATTTTCATCAAGGACGTTTATTCCCACAATTCCCGCAGGGCTATGGTCTTCAATGGTCTGCCCGAAATGAACATTCAGAACATTCAGATCGAGAACGCGGTATTTACCTCGCAGATAGGAGCAGAATTAACTGAATCCAGCCTGATAAAGCTCAGGAATGTAGGCATTTATCCCCAGGAAGGCCCTGCTCTGATTCTGTACAATGTCAAGGATATGGAAGCCGCCGGTATTCAGATTCCCGAAAAAATGGAAGAGGCTGTACGTATCAGCGGTCAACGAAATCAAAACATTCAGCTTCCCGAAAATCTTAAATAATTTTGAACTAAGTTTTCACACAGATGGCGCTTCAGAACAATTGAGACGCCTTCTGTTTTTTTGGAAGCTCTTACCGGCACTTCAGGCTGCTAAATCTTTAAAGAATACTTTTTGAGCCTTTCATTCAGCAGACTGGAGGGAATAATTTTTTTGATGGTATCTGCAACGGCATTGAGCAATTTCTCGCGGATAAAATCGGGGCGTATCACTATGGAAACTTCTCTGTTGGCCTGAGGTCTGACCAGTGGGCGAACGTTTTTTGCCTGTTCTGTGCTTAAGAAAGGAATGTGCAATTCCGGAATAATAGTATAGCCTCCGCTTTTGTCCACTATGCTTACCAGGGTATCGATGCTGCCGGCTTCGTAGATATTATTACGTTTTTGCACGTCGTGACAGAAATGAAAAATCTGGTTGCGCAGGCAATGGCCTTCCTGCATTACCCAGAGTTTGTTTAGAGGCATGTCGTTGTACGAAATCTCATCCAGGGTGTAAAGTTCTTCCTTAGGCGAAACATAAGCCACAAATCTTTCGTAATACAAAGGAATTTCCAGCAAATCAGGATCCTCCAGCGGAGTCGACAAAATGGCCATATGCAACTCTGAATGTTTGAGATGTTGCACTATTTGACGGGTTTGCAATTCTGAAATACTCAGGTTTATTTCCGGGTATTTATGCACAAAAGCCGAAATAAAATCCGGAACAAGGTAAGGGGCAATAGTGGGAATGATCCCCAGGTTTAACTCGCCTTTTAGGCCATTACGCTGCTGATTGACGAGATCCTGCAACTGAAAGGCATTGCTCAGTACCGTTTTGGCCTGATGTATGATCTGCAGCCCTATTTCGGTGGGCTCCACCGGTTGACGGCTGCGATCAAAAATCTTAACATCCAGCTCATCTTCAAGCTTTTGAATCATTGCGCTCAAAGTAGGCTGAGTGACTCCGCATTCTTCGGCGGCTTTCAGGAAATGGCGGTGACGTTCCACAGCCACAATGTATTGCAATTGTTGTAAAGTCATAGCATTGAAATAATCTATGCAAATATAGACATTATCTGTTTGATTTATATAATGAGGTACGTATCTTTGCAACACGATTAAACAGAATATTAACTCAAAAATATATACTACTATGTTAAGCGAAAAATTACACCAAGCTATCAACAAACAAATCAACGCCGAGTTTTGGTCAGCCAATCTTTACCTGTCGATGTCCGCCTGGTTTGCCGACAAAGGCCTGCCCGGTTTTGCCCATTGGATGCAGAAACAATTCAGCGAAGAACAGGAACATGCCATGCGTTTCTTCAATTACCTGGTGAGCCGGGGAGCCAAAGTAGAAATTTCTGCCTACGATGCCGTGCCTACCGAATGGAAAGACGCCAAAAAAATATTCGAAGACAGCCTGCATCACGAGCAAGTGGTTACCGGTATGATCAATGATCTTTACAGCCTGGCTTTGGAAGAAAAAGATTACGCCACCCAATCCATGCTGAAATGGTTTATTGACGAACAAGTCGAAGAAGAAGATACCGTCCGCGGTATTCTGGATGCCCTCTGCTTCATCAAAGACAACAGCTTTGGTTTGTATCGCCTGGACAAAGAGCTTGGCGAACGTTAATCGAAAAAAAGATTCATGAGTCATAGCCTGCTTCCCCTTTCCGGCACCAAAAACGAGATTTACAGGCAATTAATACCACAATTGCAGGAATTGGTCCGGGATGAGGTCAATTACATAGCCAATCTGGCCAATATCACAGCAGCTTTAAAGTCCGCCCTGGGTTTTTTCTGGGTGGGCTTTTACCTTGTGGACGGACCCTGTTTGGTACTAGGGCCTTTTCAGGGAGAGCTGGCCTGTACCCGCATTCCCTTTGGCAAAGGGGTTTGCGGTAAGGCCTGGCAACTTGGTGAAACCATCGTCGTGGATGACGTGACAAAATTCGAAGGCCATATTGCCTGCAGCACTAAATCCCTTTCAGAGATTGTAGTACCCATTATCAGAAATGGCAAGCTGATAGCTGTTATAGATGTCGACAGCGAGCAAATCGCAGCCTTTGACGATATTGACCGTAAATACCTGACAAAAGTTGCAGCTCTTGTGGCCAGGCTGCCCGGGCTGTAAACACCCTCCCGCAGGGCAGAGGGATCCTCTCTCAGGCCCATAAAGGCCGAATCTCAACAATTTACCTGCAGTCAAGATAAGGAAGCAGACGTTTTAAATCTTGTTCACTGAATTCCTCCAAAAAGAGCAATTCTTCCGGGCTCTCTATTTTTCCTCTGGCCTGTCTGAGTTCCACCAAAGCCCTGGCCTGGTAAAAACTCATATAAGGATGCATCCTGAATTGTTCCAAACCACATTGGTTCAGTTTTAATTTATGTATTTCAGTACTGTCCGCTTTCAGGCATTGTTTTAGTACACTTAAATTCTCGGGGAAAATTCCGGATATTTCGTCCAATTGATCCGGAGAATAATAGCCGCCCAGGCGATCCCTGTAATCCAATATCCGTTTTGCCGTATACTGCCCGATGCCGGGATATTGAATCAAATCGGCAGTGTCGGCGGTATTGATCCGGCAAATTTTTGAATAAGTCTGTGGACGGACGGCTGATGTATTCACCGATAGCGGCTCTCGTTTTATCCTGGGTATTGTTGTTCCTGTCGCTGTTTGACGATAATCTGTTTCTTCTGATTCTGGCTGTTGATAATCTGCTTGTTCAAAAGCTACTGGCTGATTCTTCGTTTGCTCAACCAGGGTCTGGCCTGTCAAGACTTTTGCTGCCTCTTTCCGGATCTGGCTGAATCGATCCGGCTCTGTCTCCGGTAACAAAATATAGGGTTCCAGCTTATTATACTCTTGCTGACTCAGTCCGTAAATTTTGGCCAAATCGCTTTTTTTCCTGAAAACCCCTCCCCTTTCTCTGTACTTAAGAATATTCCTCAACACAAAAGAACTTAGGCCCAAAGCCTGCAATTGAGCAGTGTCGGCCAGGTTGGGATCAAAACTTTGCAAAGACAGCTTCCTCTCCGGTAAGCTATCGTCTTTTTTAGGAAAACTCTTGTTTCTCTCCTGGGAATTTGCAAAAGTGTCCGGGTATTTTTCGTTACTTTTCGGGTATTTCCCGGCTTTAGCAGAAAAGTTTTTTGTTGATCCCGGAATATTATCAGAGCCTTCAAAACGGTATTGCAGGGCAAGAGACTGAATTTCGTAGCGAGTTGAATCCAGGGCCAGGCGTTTTTTCACATGGGGATGTTGCAAATGCCAAAAATCAAAGCACAGAGATTTCAAGACAACAATGCCCAACAACAGGAAAATCAATGCAGCCTGTTCGCCTTTGTTTGTATTAAATAGGGAGTTGCTCATGTTTGTTTTTTACATTACAAATGTAATTGTTTAATATTTATATAACACAAAAAATCCTATTAACAGAAAATGAGTTCTCCACACAAAAGAAGCTTGCAAAAAAACGTATATTTGCATTTTATTCGCCAGCTGAGATTATGAATAAACCCTTCCTGAAGTATTTTCCGCGATTTTTCTTTTCATCGCTCTGGGCTTTGGGCATTTTTTGCCTTTTTGTTTTCGACTTTTCAGGAACCACCAAAGAGCTTCCTCTTATTCCTTATGCCGACAAGATTATGCATGCTCTGCTGTTTTTTGCTCAGACGGGCATATTGCTTTGGGAGCTCAATCGCCGGACTTTTTCTTCCACCAATATCTCCGTCGGCCGCTTGTTTCTCTGGTCGGTATCACTTCCTTTTTTGTACGGTGCTTTGATTGAATTCATTCAGAACTATTTACCCTACAGAGGTGCAGAATTTATGGATTTGCTTTTTGACCTGATGGGTTCACTGGCTGCCTTTGCCTGCCTGATTCTGATTATGATCTGGCAGGAAA